>NZ_JBMDKC010000119.1:0-15683 GCF_057809515.1 Bacillus sp. FG16 | reverse complement strand
GATGGGTGCACCGAAATACAGGGTTACGTCGATTTAAAAAGGCATATTGGCAAGTCGGACGTAAAAATGCAAAGTCACAATCTTTAGCGTGCGTTGGTTCATATGAAGCAATGGCATTTGGTGAAAATATGTCGGAAGTATACATTGGAGCTACGAAAACGGAACAAAGTAAAATTGTTTGGAACGAAATTAAAGCACAAATGAATGGTTGTGAAGATTTAAAAGAAAAATTCAATATTGCGTATGGGAAAATTGAACACCTCAAAACAGATTCTTTTATTTCAGCGCTATCAAAAGATGCAGGGAAATCTGGTGATGGACTGAATGTTCAGTGCGGAATTATTGATGAATATCATGCCCACCCTACTTCTGAAATTTATGATGTTCTGGTGTCAGGTTCGGGTGCTCGTCCGAATCCACTTATGATGATTATAACAACAGCTGGTTTCAACTTGAGTCATCCATGCTATCGTGTGGAGTATCAATATGTTTCTAAGATTTTGGACACTAATATTGATATTGAAAACGAAGAATACTTTGTCATGGTTAATGAATTAGATAAAGGTGATGAGATTACGAATGCAGAAGTGTGGGAGAAAGCAAATCCAATCCTATGTAGTTATGAAGAAGGGCGTACTTTTTTAAAAGGAGAACTTCAGTCAGCCCTTGATGTACCTGAGAAAATGCGTAATTATCTCACGAAAAACATGAATAGATGGGTGGATATGAAAGAAAATGGCTACATGGATATGCAAAAATGGAAAGATTGCAAAGAAACTGTGGAGTTATCCGAATTAAAAGGGTTAGAATGCACAGTAGGTGTCGATTTATCAGCAAAAATTGACTTAACAAGTGTAGATTTTGAATTTAAAAAGGATGATACGTATGTCGTAATTAGTCATAGTTTTATGCCGGAAGATACTTTGCATGAGAAAAGAAAGACGGATAAAGTTCCGTATGATCTTTGGATACAGCAAGGGTGGATTACAACAACACCTGGTGCAGTAGTTGATTATGAATATATAAAAAAACATATTAAGACCATGGAAAAAGAGAATAAATTCAAAATAAAAGAAATATGCGCTGATCCTTGGAATGCAACGCAATTCATGCAAGATATGGAAGCAGAAGGATATACAGTGGTGGAAATACGTCAGGGAATGGCGACTTTATCAGGTCCTACAAAGGATTTTCGTGAACAAGTTTATCAGAAAAAAGTCATTCATAATAACAATCCAGTATTAAATTGGGCTGTTAGTAATGCTATAACAAAACAGGATGCTAACGAAAACATTATGTTGGACAAGTCAAAAGCAACAGAAAGAATTGACCCGATAGCGGCTGTAATTAACTCACATGTTCGCTGTATGCTTAATTCTGGTGAGATGGACTTAAATTCCTATATTTTAAGTCAAGATTTCTCATTCTAGGAGGAATTACATGCGCTTCTTACTATTTTTCATAGGTATTTTAGAAGATATTCTATTGATTTCAGGGTTGTCCATTATTGTAGGGACGACTTTTTTTGTTAATCCGATTTATGGATGGTATCTGTTAGGGATTATTCTCACAATGTTGGGGGTGGTGATGATAAGAAGATAGAAAGGAGGTGAAACTTTTGATTTTTCGGCATTTATTTAGGAATCAGGACACGACAGATTTAAAAAATCCTTCTCCTTGGTTTAAAAGCTTATTTGGATATCAAGCCGCAAGCGGTGAAAAGGTAACGGTTGAGTCCTCTTTAGGTGTTCCGACGGTTTATCGATGTATTAACATCCTTGCAAATAGTGTTGCGATGCTTCCGTTTCAAACGTTTAAAAAGACAGCGAAAGGAAGAGAACGGGATAAGGCACATCAAGTGTCTTTTGTTCTAGAAAGAAGACCAAACCCTTATCAAAGTCCATTTAAATTCAAACATTTAATCGAAACACACCGTAATACATGGGGGAATGCCTACATCAATATTCATTGGGGTGTGGATGGAAGACCAAAAGAACTATGGGTACTGAATCCAGCTGTTACAACGCCCGCTGTGGACCTAAAGACTAATAAGTTATGGTATTTCACTAGTTTGCCAGACGGTACACCTATAAAAATACCTGATGATGACATTATTCATCTTACCACATTATCTACTGATGGTTTAAAGGGGAAACCGCCTATTCAAATTGCAAGGGAGTCTATAGGTAGCTCACAGGCGGCCCAAAAGTTTAAAGGAAAATTCTTTACAAATGGCGCAGCCCATAGTGGGATATTAAAAACGCAACAAACACTTGGTAAAGAGGCAAAAGAAATACTTCGTGATGCTTGGGAAGAAGCGAATACGGGATTAAATAACGCTCAAAGAATAGCCATTTTAGATGCTGGACTAGAATTTGAAAAGGTGGGTATGCCTTTAAAAGATGCACAATTTATTGAAGGTATGAAATTTGATAAAGGTGAGATTGCAAACATCTTTAATATTCCTTTGCACATGATTAATGAGTTGGATCGTGCTACTTTCTCCAACATTGAACAACAGGCATTGGACTTTATTCAAAATACATTGAGCCCAATTCTTATTCAGTATGAAGAAGAATTTTCCTATAAAGCTTTTTCATTTAATGAGCAAAAAAGATATTATTTAAAGTTTAATCTAACAAGTTTACTTCGCGCTGATTCTAAATCACGAGCAGAATTCTATAAAATTATGTTGGATGCTGGTGCTTTCTCAATTAATAAAGTGCTAGAACTAGAAGATATGGATGGAATCGGAGAACATGGTGACAAACATCGTGTAGATTTAAACCATGTATCCATTGAAATTGCGGATGAATACCAATTAGCAAAAGCTAATGGGAACTTACAGCAGAAAGGGGGTGAGGACAATTAAAGATGTGTTTACTATTAAAAATCAAACAGATTCTTCAGCGGATTTATTCATTTATGGTGACATCATAAATAATACTGGATGGAAATGGGACGATTCCGACGTTATGCCTGATGATGTGAAAAATATTCTAGGTCAGTTGGATGATAAAAGTAACTTAAATATCTATGTAAATAGTGGTGGCGGCTCTGTGTTTGCTGGTTTGGCTATTTATAATATGCTGAAACGAAATAAAGCGCAAAAAACTGTTTATGTGGATGGCGTTGCAGCATCTATTGCTTCAGTTATTGCTTTAGCTGGTGATCGCGTTGTTGTTCCCTCCAATGCATTCTTAATGATTCACAAGCCATGGACCGTTGGTGTAGGTAATGCAAATGACCTTCGTAAAATGGCAGAGGACTTAGACAATATTGAGTCAGGAATTATGAATGTATACAAAGAAAACTTAAAAGAAGGTATTGAAATCGAAGAAATTCAACAATTAGTAGATGCTGAGACCTGGTTGAGTGGTGAGGAAGCTGAAAAATACTTCAATATCGAAGTTGTGGAAGCAAAGGAAGTTGCAGCATGTATGAGTGATTACTTTGATAAATATCAAAAAACACCTAGTAAAGTAGTAGCAAAAGCTCCTTCTATTCCAAAGAAGGACAATAATGAACAATTAAAAATACAAAATGCACTAGACCTGTTAGAACTATAGGTCTATTTTTTGTGCCAATATAAGGAGGACATACCGAATGGATAAACGTGAACAAGAATTACGTCAAAAAGTTGCTGATTTAAAAGCGAAAGCAGAAGAATTTAACAATAGCGGTAAATATGAAGATGCAAAGGCAAAAATTGAGGAAGCGAAAAACGCGAAAAATGAACTGGATAACTATCTAGCGATGATGCAAATCCAAGTTTCTGACCCTGTAAATTCACAAACAGGAGTTTTGCCTCCAGCATCAGTTAAAAATGAAGATCCATCGTATAAAGAAGTATTTATGAAAGCTATCCGTGGTCAAAATTTAAGCCATGAAGAAGCATGCGTTATGCAGGAATACAAAGCGGCCTTATCTGAGAATTCAGGTAAAGATGGCGGCTATATTGTTCCAGAAGATATTACGACAACAATTAATCAATTAAAACAAACGGTTGATAGCTTAGAACAGTATGTAAATGTACAACCTGTATCAACAAACAAGGGAGCCCGTACGCTAGAGAAACGTGCAGCATCTACACCTTTTGCGCCATTATCTGAGTATGGTAAGCCAAATGCAATGCAAGAAATTGCTTCTCCTGAATTCGATCGTTTATCTTACGCAATTGAAGATTATGCAGGCTTCTTACCGGTGCCAAATGATTTATTAGATGATACAGATCAAGCTTTAGAAGAATATTTACGTCAATGGATTGCGAAAAAATCTATTGCGACTCGAAACTATCTGATTTTACAAGAAATCAATAAACTAACAAAAGTTGATTTAAAGGATTATAACGGTCTTAAAACAACATTAAACGTTACACTAGATCCAATATTTGCAGCAGCAGCTAACATTTTTACAAACCAAGATGGATTTAATTACTTAGATCAATTAGAAGATAAAAATGGACGTCCACTACTTCAACCAGATCCAACAAATCCAACTCGTAAGTTATTTTCCGGTAAGCCCGTTATTGTGTTGTCCAATAAAACAATTGCTACAGATAAAGACGGAAAAGCACCTTTCATTATTGGGGATTTAAAAGAGGCAGTTATTCTTTGGGATAGAAAACAATTATCTATTGATATGACCAAAGAAGGCGGAAATGCTTGGAGAACAAATACTTCTGAATTCCGAGCAATCGAACGTGAAGATGTCACATTATGGGACCAAGAAGCAGTTGTGTATGGGCAAATTACGGTTGCGCCTAAAACTGGAGCTTAATAAGCTAGGGGGTGTCCTTCTTGGTACTAACATTAGAGGAAGCTAAAAAGTATCTTCGCGTGGATGGTGATGAGGAGGACGATCTCATTACATCTTTCGTAATAGCAGCTGAAATCTATATTAAAAATGCTACAAGTAAAAATGTGGACTTAAAAAGCGAGCTTGCTAAATTGGCGGCTCGTATTTTAATTTCCCATTGGCATGAAAATCGGGAAGCAGTTGGAAAAGCAGAACAATTAGCATTTAGTTTGCAATCGATATTAGTTCAGTTGCAGTATTCTGGTGGTGATTCAAGTGAATCCAGGTAAATTAGATAAACGTCTTACATTTCAAGTGAAAGATGATGAAGCAAAGAGCCCAGACGGTGATCCAATAGAAGGATATAAGGATTCTTTTACTGTATGGGGCTCTTTTATTTTTTTAAAGGGAAGAAAATACTTTGAAGCAGCCGCAGCTAACAGCGAAGTGCAGGGTGAAACAGAAATCCGATTTCGCGCAGATGTGAATGCTGACATGAAAATCAAGTATAAGAATACGATTTATGACATTCTTTCGGTTATTCCAACTGAAAAACACACATTATCAATCATGTGGAAGCGTGGTGGAATGAATGGCTGATGGTGTAGATTTGTTAGGTTTTGATCGTTTGGTTACTGAATTAAATCAAATGGGGTTACGTGGAGAGGAAATAGAAGATAAAGCTCTTGCAGCCGGTGGTGAACAAATTCGAAAAGCTATTGCAGAAAGAAGTGAACCGAGGAGTTCAAGTCCTAAGAAACCTTCCAAAAGTGAACCTTGGCGTACGGGCCAACATTTGCTGGATAATATACGAGTTACGAAGGCACGAATGGAAAATGGTGTGAAAACGATCAAGATTGGAATAGACAAAGCGGACCGTTCTCCATATTTCTATGGAAAGTTTTTAGAGTGGGGTACTTCTAAAATGCCAGCACATCCATTTATAGAACCAGGTTTTAACGCTTCTAAAGCCGATGCGGTACGTGCTATGACGGATATCTTGAAAAATGAAATGGGGCTGAATTTATGATAAATTTACGCCCTGAAATTGTGCAAGCTCTTGGAAATAATCAGGAGCTTGTTTCTTTATTAGGTGGAAAACGTGTTTATTATCGTAAAGCCAAAAATGCTGAAGAGTTTCCACGGATTACGTTTTTTGAATTAGATAATCGACCAGATGGATTTGCAGATAATGATGAAAGCGAAAGTGAAATCACATTCCAAATCGATATTTGGTCAAAGGGTAGTACAACAGCAATCCATCAAAAAGTGAATGGAATTATGAAAAGTATTGGTTTTTCGCGTTATGCGGTTGCTGATTTATATGAAGAGGATACAAAAATTTTTCATTACGCGATGCGATTCGCGAAAGGAGTGGAGTTATAGATGGCTGGAGAAGTTATTAAAATTAGTTCGACTGTCGGTGTAGATAGTCTTGTTTATGCAAAGTCATTGAAAGATGATGCAACTGGTGTTGATTACAGTACGGTTAAAAAAATGGAAGGTGCAGTAAAGGTTAAATTAACTAAAAAAGTATCTTCTGAGGTTATGTGGAGCGATAACAGAAAATCAGAGATTGCAGAATCTGATGGTGAAACTGAAGTGGAAATCGAACTTCGAAGTATTTCTCTATCAACAAAGGCTGACATTGAAGGGTTTCCAGAAGTAAAAGATGGAGTTTTAGATGAGAAACGTGAAGGTGAGAAACCATATTTAGCTATTGGTTTCCGATTCTTAAAAGCTAATGGTAAGTATCGATATGTTTGGTTATTAAAAGGGAAACTTTCACAAGAGGAAGAAGAGGCTGAAACGAAAAAAGATAAACCGAATTTCCAAACAACAAAATTGAAAGGTTCCTTTATTGAACGTGATTTTGATGATAGAACGAAATTTACAGCAGATGAAGATGAGCCAACGTTTACAAAATCAGTTGGAGATAATTGGTTTAATAAAGTATATGAAAAACCAGTCGCACAACCACCAGCAGGAAAATAAGGGGGAGCAAAAGCTTTCTCTTTTTTATTAAATTTAGGAGGGAAAAACTATGAAATTAACTTTAATGATTAATAAAGAAAAACAAACTTTTAATATGCCAGAATTTATTCCAGCCCGCCTTATTCGTCAGGCTCCTGAACTTGCTGAAATCCCAAACAATCCTGGTCCAGAAGATATGGATAAAATGGTTCAATTCGTGGTGAAAGTTTATGGCGGTCAATTTACATTAGATCAGTATTGGGATGGGGTTGATGCCCGTAAATTCTTATCGACAACTTCAGATGTAATTAATGCAATTATAAATGAAACTGTGGAAGCAGCTGGTGGTAATCCTGTATCTGGAGAAGAAGAAAACCCAAACGAGTAGAGGGAGGAGGGCTAACGTTCAGTGAGTTTATGGACGAGCTCTACCTCTCTTTATTACGTCAAGGATATAAACATCATCATATCGATAATGAAATGGATATTTGGCATTATTTAAAGCTGAATCAAAAGAGTCGTGAACAAGGTGATTCAAATAGTGAAAATGCAAGCTCTAATGAAATAGAAGTTCCGGCAGAAAACATTATTTAATGAGGGGGTGAGACTATGGCAAATGAAATGAATAATTTGGTCGTTAGGCTTTCCCTTGATAATGTAAACTTCCGACAAGGTATCGCGAATTCAGGGCGTGCAGTCAGAACATTACAGAACGAATTAAAATCTGTGAGTACAGGTATGGGTGGTTTTGCTAACGCTAGTCAACAAACGCAAGCGAAAATGAATACACTTAGTAGGCTCATTGATGCGCAAAAAGAGAAAGTTAAAGCGTTACGACAAGCCTATGATCAAAATAAGGCTAAATTAGGTGAAAATGATGCAGCAACTCAACGATATGCTTCTCAAGTTAATAAAGCAGTTGCTGATTTAAATAGATTTGAAAATGAACTCAAACAAGTGAATCGTCAGGCACAACAAACAGCACTGGATAAATTAAATAATTCATTGAAGTCTTTACAAGCTGAATTCCAAGCGGTTACAACAGGAATGCATGGATATACCAATGCTACTGAACAAACTCGAGCAAAAATTGATGTGCTATCTCGTATGGTAGATAAGCAAAAGGAGAAAATCAGGGAGCTTCAGTCCGCTTACAATCGTGCTAAAACAGAAGAAGGTGCAGCAAGTCAATCAGCACAACATTATGCTGAACAAATTCATCGAGCTACCGCTGAACTTAATCGATTCGAAACTGAATTACGTCAGTCAAATCATGAACTAGAACAACAAGGTAATCGTCTTCTCAATTTCGGAAACCGTATGGAAACATTGGGAAATCATTTGCAAAATGCAGGAATGCAAATTGGTATGGTGTTTGGCGGAATGACTTACGCTATAGGGCGTGGTTTAAAATCAGCGGTTACTGAATCAATGAACTTCGAACAACAGATGGCTAACATTAAAGCAGTATCTGGTTCTACTGGCGAAGAAATGAAAAAATTAAGCGAACTAGCTGTTAACATGGGAGAAACAACAAAGTATTCTTCTGTAGAAGCTGGAAAAGGTATTGAAGAATTAATAAAGGCTGGTGTTAGCTTACAAGATATCATTAATGGTGGATTGGCAGGAGCTCTTAACTTAGCGACAGCAGGAGAACTAGAATTAGGTGAAGCGGCAGAGATTGCATCAACAGCCTTAAATGCATTTAAAGCAGATCATCTTTCAGTAGCAGATGCAGCTAACATATTATCAGGAGCGGCAAACGCATCGGCAACTGATGTACGTGAATTAAAATATGGTCTTGCTGCCTCTTCAGCAGTAGCGGCAGGAGCAGGGATGACGTTTAAAGATACCGCTACAACTTTAGCAGTATTCGCTCAAAATGGTTTAAAAGGTTCAGATGCAGGGACATCTTTAAAAACGATGCTTATGAGGTTAAATCCATCTACTAAAGAAGCATATAACAAAATGCGTGATTTAGGTCTTATCACATATAACGCTCAAGCAGGGTTTGATTTCCTGGTGAAAAATGGAGTTACTCCAGCATCTAGAAGTGTGGGAGATATCGAAGTTGCATTAGAAAAATATGTAATGAAAACTGAAGGAGTTACAAAGTGGAACGATAAATGTGATACAACATTCCGTGAGTTAGCAACAAGTTCCGCATTCTTATCATCAAAATTTTACGATCAACAGGGACATATTCAAAGTCTAGAAAATATTTCAGGAACACTTCATGAGTCTATGAAAGATTTAACAGATCAACAACGAAGTATGGCGTTAGAAACATTATTTGGTTCTGATGCCGTTCGTGGTGCGACTATTCTCTTTAAAGAAGGAGCAAAAGGGGTTAATGAAATGTGGGATGCAATGTCCAAAGTTACGGCTGCCGATGTTGCAAAAACAAAGATTGATACCCTCCAAGGAAGAATCGTTTTATTAGATTCAGCGTTTTCTACTATGAAAAAGACAATTGGTGATGCACTTGCTCCTGTGGTGAGTGTGTTTGTTGCTGGTTTACAAAAACTTGTTGATGGATTCAACTCTTTACCAGGACCAGTACAAAAGGCAATAGCAATTACAGGTGGTATTGTCCTTGCTTTAACAGCTGTGGCTACAGCGATAGGTGTTGTTTTAGCAGCGTTTGGAATGATTGCTTCAGGAATTGGTTCTTTATCTCTTGCATTAGCATCAGTTGGTGGGATTGCTGGAATTGCTGCTGGAGCAGTTGGATTCTTAGGAAGTGCGCTTGCGGTTTTAACAGGACCAATTGGTCTAGTAGCAGCGGCTCTTATCGGAACTGGAGTAGTTGCATATAAAGCATATCAAAAAGCAACTGAAGACAGTATCGCTTCAGTAGATCGTTTTGCTACAAATACAGAAGGGAAAGTAAGCTCCTCAACAAAGAAGGTTCTTGGCGAGTATTTTAAACTGTCCGATGGTATTAGACAAAAGTTAACTGAAATTAGATTGAATCATGAAGTAATAACAGAAGAACAGTCGCAGAAGTTGATTGGTCAATATGACAAATTAGCTAATACAATCATTGAAAAAACCAACGCAAGGCAACAAAAAGAAATTGAAGGGCTTAAAAAGTTCTTTGCTGATTCGTATGTATTAACCGCTGAAGAAGAAAATAAACGAATCGAACAGTTAAATCAGCACTATGAACAAGAGAAGCTAAAAACACAAGAGAAAGAAAATAAAATTAAAGAAATTCTACAAACGGCAGCTAGAGAAAATCGAGAGTTAACAACGTCTGAACGTATTTCTTTACAAGCTCTACAAGATGAAATGGACAGAGTTGCAGTTGAACACATGAGTAAGAACCAAATGGAACAAAAGGTAATCCTGGAAAATATGCGTGTGCAAGCTAGTGAAATATCAGCTAGACAAGCAGCAGAAGTTGTAGAGAATAGCGCCAAAGCAAGAGACAAAGTTATTGAGGATGCGAAAAAGACCCGTGATGAAAAAATTGCAGAGGCAATTCGCCAGCGTGACGAAAATAAAACAATCACTGCTGATGAAGCGAATGCAATCATTGCAGAGGCAAAACGTCAGTATGATAGTACAGTTTCTACAGCTCGAGATAAGCATAAAGAAATTGTGAGTGAAGCAAAAGCGCAAGCTGGTGAACATGCAAATCAGGTAGATTGGGAAACTGGCCAAGTAAAATCGAAATATCAAGTTATGAAAGATGATGTTATTCGAAAAATGAAAGAAATGTGGTCGGATGTTACCAACAAATATGAAGATATGAAAAACTCTGCAAGTAACAAGGTTGAGGAAATAAAAAATACAGTTTCGAGAAAATTTGGCGAAAAAGTCCAAGCGGTAAAAGATAAGATGAACGAAGTGAAAAGCGGTATCGAAGAAAAATGGAATACAGTTGAAAAATTTTTCAGTTCTATAAATTTACGTTCCATTGGTAAATCAATCATAGAAGGTCTTGGAAAAGGAATAGATGATGCTTCAGGAGGTCTATTTAGCAAGGCTGCTGGAATTGCAAGTGATATTAAAAAGACTATTTCTGGAGCACTAGAGATTAACAGTCCATCTAAAGTGATGATTCCAGTGGGTAGCGCGGTTCCAGAAGGTGTTGGAGTTGGTATGGATAAAGGGAAACGGTTTGTTGTCGATGCAGCCAAAAATGTAGTTGGAACCGTTAAGAAACAAATGGGGAACATGCCATCTGTTTTTGATTTCGGATTCCAAACGAATCAATACAGTATCCCACGTAATACATTTAGAGATTTCAACGGATATGCGCAACCACAATTAGCTTATAATAATTCACCTGCGGCAAAAACAATATTCCCAAATAGAACGGGTGGAGAACAGGAACTGAATTTAACTGTAAACATGACCAATGTTTTAGATGGAAAAGAGCTTGCAAACGGAAGTTACACCTATACTACAAAGCTTCAAGATCGTGAACAAAAAAGAAGAGCGGAATTTTAAAGGTGGTGAGCACGTTGGGGAAACTAAGTTTTACTTTTAATAATATTAAAAAAGATTATATTCAAATGCTAGTTGGAAGAAAACGCCCTTCATGGGCTCCAGTAAAAAGAAGATTAGTAAGAGTCCCTCATCGCGCAGGGGCTCTTTTACTTAATACAGAAACCGAGGAACGTCGTATTGACGTTCCTCTTGTTATTAAAGCGAAAAAAGATATGGCGGATTTACAAAAGTTAAAAGAAGATTTAGCGGATTGGTTATATACAGAGCAACCCGCTGAACTTATTTTTGATGATGAGTTAGACAGGACTTATTTAGCATTAATTGATGGTTCTGTCGATTTGGACGAAATAGTCAATAGAGGCAGAGGTGTTATTACTTTTGTTTGTCCGATGCCGTATAAATTAGGTAAACAAAATACTCATACGTTTACTCAAAACTGGTCCACTGAAATCACTACTTCTTTCGTCAATCAAGGTAATGTAGAAGCGCCTCCAATTATTGAGATTGAGGCCAAGAAACCGAGTACATTTTTAGATGTATGGTTTGGTGAGTATCCGTATAATCGTGATTATTTTAGAATCGGTTATCCGTTGAAAACAGAGCAACTACCTGTAGAGAGAAATCAAAGGCTGATATGGGATGAAATGACTACCACTGTTGGGTGGAGTAAAGTAAGTTCAATGGAAGATGGCAACCCAGTCGGTGAAATGAAATCAGACGGTTATCAATTTTATTGCTCTAATTATGGTACAGGGACAGGAAAAGGATGGAATGGTGCAGCTGTTAAAAAAAATATACCTAATGGGCCAGTGCAAGATTTTATTATGCAGGCTTATGTTACATGTAAAAGTAAACGTATCAATGAGATGGGTCGAGTGGAAATAGCGATATTAGATGAAAACAGTAAAGTGCTTTCGAAAATAGCTATGACTGATGTGTTTTGGCAAGCTGAACAAAACTTCGGAACAATGGTAATCGGTTATGATAATAAACCAGGAAGAAGAAGTTTAATTCATGAAAGTGGAGATTATCCAAACACTTGGAACCAGTATCAAGGGCGATTGTGGATAGCTAGAACAGGAAATGTATGGGAAGCGTATATTTCGAAATTCCTCCCGGGGACGGAAAAAGATGATTCTGAACGATTTGTGCGGTGGACGGATGAAAATAACTATCACATGGAAAAAGCGTCGCAAATTCAAATCAGTATTATGCAATGGCAAGATGTACCGCCAGTAGAAGCGATGACCGTTTCAGATTTAAAGTTTTGGAAAGTGAATTTAAATACTCAAAATAATCCGCCTTACATTTTTGATACGGGAGACAAGATTATAATTGATACAGAAAAAAGTCTTGTAACCATTAACGGTAAAAATGCGATTAATTTAAAAGACATTTTTAGTAATTTTCCAAATATCATACGTGGTGAGAATCGTATTGATATAATGCCACCAGATGTTAAAGCGACTGTTAGTTATAGGGAGAGATACAGATGAGAACACCAAGCGGGATTTTGCATGTTGTGGATTTCAAAACAGATCAAATCGTTGCAGCTATTCAGCCAAATGACTATTGGGATGATAATAGGCGTTGGGAACTAAAAAACAATGTTGATATGCTGGATTTCACTGTTTTTGATGGAACTACTCATTCAGCTACACTACAACAACAAAATCTTGTTCTAAAAGAAGTTCGCGATGGAAGAGTTGTACCATATGTCATTACAGAAACAGAGAAGAATTCAGACAAACGATCCATTACCACATATGCTTCAGGAGCTTGGGTTCAAATTGCTAAATCAGGCATTATAAAACCACAAAGGATAGAAGGTAAAACAGTAAACGAATTCATTGATATGGCTCTTGTAGGTATGAAATGGAAACGTGGAAAAACAGATTATGCAGGTTTTCACACTATGACCATTGATGAATTTATGGATCCGTTAACTTTTTTAAAGAAAATAGCTTCTTTATTCAAATTAGAAATTCAATATCGCGTTGAGGTTCAAGGGTCACAAATAGTTGGATGGTATGTTGATATGATTCAAAGGCGTGGCCGAGATACTGGTAAAGAAATAGAGTTGGGGAAAGATTTGATAGGTGTTACACGTATTGAACATTCAAGAGATATTTGTACAGCACTAGTTGGATTTGTGAAAGGTGAAGGCGACAATGTAATTACCATCGAAAGTATCAACAGGGGACTTCCGTATATTGTTGATCATGATGCATTTCAACGATGGAACGAACGTGGTAAGCATAAGTTTGGTTTTTATACGCCAGAAACAGAAGAGTTAAATATGACTCCGCAACGTTTAATGACATTAATGGAAATAGAACTGAAAAAACGTATTAATTCTTCAGTTTCGTATGAAGTAGAGGCACAATCGATTGGTCGCATTTTCGGACTAGCACATGAACTAATCAATGAAGGCGATACAATCCGAATCAAAGATACAGGCTTCATACCTAAGCTATATCTTGAAGCTCGTGTTATTGCTGGTGACGAATCATTCACTGATCCTGCACAAGATAAATACGAATTTGGGGATTATCGAGAGATAGTAGACCCAAACGAGGAACTAAGAAAGATTTACAATCGAATCCTTAGTAAATTCGGTGAGAAACAAGAAATGTTGGATCAGCTAGATAAATTAGTGAAAGAAGCCAATGAAACAGCAAGTAACGCTAAGAAAGAATCAGAAGCAGCGAAAACACTTGCCGAAAAGGTACAAGAGAATATTAAAAATAATACTGTTGAAATTATAGAAGCTAAGAATCCACCGACAACAGGTCTTAAACCTAATAAAACGCTTTGGCGTGATATTAGTAACGGAAAGCCCGGCATTTTAAAAATATGGACAGGTACAGCTTGGGAATCGGTTGTACCAGATGTTGAATCAGTTAAGAAAGAAACACTTGAGAAGGTTAATAAAGATATTGAGTCCACAAAATCAGAATTAAATCAAAAGGTTCAAGAAGCACAGAATCAAGCTACAGGACAATTCAATCAAGTACAGGAAGGTTTACAGGGTGTCAGTCGTACAATTTCTAATATCGAAAACAAACAAGGTGAAATTGACAAGAAAGTAACTCAGTTTGAACAGGATTCTAATGGATTTAAAACTTCTATCGAAACGTTAACGAAAAAAGATACTGAAATAAGCAGTAAATTAAATACAGTAGAGCAAACTGTGGAAGGCACAAAAAAGACGATATCCGATGTACAGCAAACAACAAGTGAGCTTAAGAAAACAACAACTGAAATAGAAGAAAAAGCTGGGAAGATTAGTGAGAAGCTAACAAGTGTAGAAACAAAGGTTAATAACGATAAAGCTGGAGGGCGCAACCTTTTACTAGATTCAAATGTTAAATACGAAAAAACAGAATACCTAATCAATCAATATTCTCTAACTGAAAATTTCTTTGCAGGCGAGGAATATACTTTTGTGATTAAGGGAAGTGTCCCACAAGGTCAGAAATTTGGGATTTGGCAGAATGGCGGTTCGAATAATGTTGGATATGCAACAAGTGTTTATGCTAACGGAATAACGTATGTAACCTTTAAAGCTGTTGCAACTACAAGTGGGAATGAACGAAAGTTAAGCTTATATAACTATCCAAGTAATACTACAAAGGCAACTGTAGAATGGGTTGCCCTGTATAAAGGGAATAAGCCACAGGATTGGACGCCAGCGCCTGAAGAACAGGTAACAACCGATGAATTCACCAAGAAAACCACTGAAATTACAAGAAGTGTAGATGGTATCAAAGAAACGATAACAAAAGTAGAAAATAATCAAAGTGGATTTGATAAGCGTGTTGCTACTGTAGAAAAAGATGCAACTGCTATTAAACAAAATGTCTCTTTCATACAAAATACGCAGACAGAACAAGGAAAACAATTACAAGAGGCGAAAGCTGGATGGGAAAATACTGCGAAAGCACTGCAAGGTAAAGTTGAACTTAAGCAAGTAGAAGATTATGTTGCTGGGTTTAAGATACCTGAGTTGAAGCAAATAGTTGATAAAAATAAACAAGATTTGTTGGGAGAACTAGCTAATAAACTTGCAACGGAACAATTTAATCAGAAAATGACTATGATCGACAACCGTTTCACTATCAATGAAGAGGGTATCAATGCCGCAGCAAAAAAGAAAGAAGTATATACAATAGAGCAAGCAAATGGACAATTTGCAAAAGATTCTTACGTAAGAGATATGGAAACCCGTCTTCAGTTAACTGAAAAGGGCGTTAGTCTATCTGTAAAAGAAAATGATGTAATCGCAGCATTTAATATGAGTAAAGAAAACATTACTTTGAATGCGAACAGAATTAACTTAGTAGGTTTTATTACAGCAAATCATATTAAAGGAAAAGTTTTAGAAGGGGTAACGCTTAAAACAAGTGGAAACAGATTTGTTGAAATAAATAAGCAAGACATGAAGATTT
>NZ_JBMDKC010000118.1:0-15726 GCF_057809515.1 Bacillus sp. FG16 | reverse complement strand
AGGTAGCGATAGAGTGGACAATAATTGTTTTTGTAAAAGTTGCGAGAAAAGCGAATGTAAAAATTCTACTGCTTTTTCGTTTAATCTAACATTTAGTCCTTCCGGACTCATAAGGACACCTGTTTCCGATTCTAAAACACCACATAGCCGTGTCAGAGAATAACTGGCAATATCTTGGCCCATTCCTATGCATAAAGCAGCTAAATTTTGTGCTCTAAATTTACTGGTACGTTGCACAAATTGTGTTTCTTTCGCTAAATGTGTTAAAAAGTTTGATGAAAACACCTGTTGTAATTCCTTTGCAAGTAAACGGAATTCTTTAAAATGAGATGATTTTTTCATGAATTACCCTCCATTTTTTATCTTTATTTTATAAAATAAAGATAAAAAGAAAAGAGATGAAACTTATGTATCCATTAGGTTCAGAAACTCATCCGATTATGATAAAAGTAAGAACAAGAGCACAAGCAGAAAAAATAGCAGCGATTTGTGATGAATATGATTTTTATTACATCATTAGTTTAGAATTAAATGAAGATCTAACAGATTTGAAAAAAGCGATGAAAAGACGCACACGTCCAATGGATATATATGATAGCTGTGCTTGTAACAGTGGAAAGAAATATAAGTTCTGTTGTATGAACAAAGAAATAAGGTTATATATATAAGAGATACCCCTATTTTATTTGGTCTGGGGTATCTTCATTTCCTTAGCTTGATGGCGATGTTGCCATACCCCGATATGAGAAGAAAACGATCTTTGATATCATAGGTGTTATCTATGAGTATAGTGGATGCGGCAAGCAAAAGAAAGCTGCATAAGAAAAAATGAAACCCGTTAGGGTTTATTTTGCGTGCTTATTTGAAATAAATTTTGTTTTGTATTCATCCTTAAGTTGATGGGCATGGCCTCACCATACCATTTTGGGAAGATTTTACGTTTAGACACATTTTAGACAACAAATACCCGATTTCATAGGTGAATAAGGAATCGGGTATTTAATGTAATTAAAAGCATTGCGATAAGAATGAATACTGATAGATTACTTTAATATTTTAAATAACTTGGAATTTATACCAATTTCTTTTTCCTATTTTTAATACTGTATCATTCTGAATTGTAACAATTGCTTGAAGGTCCATAATTTGAGTTCCATCAATTCGTACTGCACCTTGAGTAATTAATCTACGAACGGTACTTTTTGTTGTTTCCTGTTCACCCATTGCTTTATGTACTAATTCAATGAGATGAATGGATGAAGTAGTTAAGGTAATACAAGGAATATCTTCTGGGATATGCTTTTTAGAGAACACATTTTCGAACCAATGTCGTTCTTCTAATGCGCTACTACGTCCATGATAGCGCTCTACAATTTTCTGCGCTAACAATTTTTTATATTTCAAAGGATCATTTTGTACATCTAATCGCATTTCAGAAATTTCTCCCATATTCAAATCAGTATATACTTCGAAGTATGTGACGATTAGTTCATCAGGTAGTGTCATGGTGCGCCCAAATTTTTCTTTTGGTGAATGCCCTAAACCAATATAATTATTTAAACTTTTACTTTGCTTTGCTTTTCCATCAATTCCCTTAGTAATTTTAGATGTAATAATGACTTGAGGAGTTTGTTGAAACTTAAGTTGGAAAAACCGTCCTAACATCTCATTGAATAATTGGTCTGATCCGATAATTGTTAAATCCGAATTTAACATATACGAATCGTACCCCTGAAAAATAGGATAAATCAATTCATGCATGTATATATCTTGTGAATTCTGAATTCGTTGTCTAAACATATCTCTGGAAATGAGTTTTGAATGTGTGACTAAAGATAATAACCTTAAAATTTCAGATACACTCATATTTTTATACCATTCTGAGTTTCGTCTTATCTCCAATAGTTTGGGATCATCAAAACGTAAAATTATTTTGGCTTGCTCGATAAATTTTAATGTATTCTGCTCGATTTCTTGTTGAGAAATAATAGGACGAGTTTTATTTTTTCCTGTAGGGTCCCCAATTGTAGTTGTAAAGTCTCCAATTAAGAATTGTACTTTATGTCCCAAATCTTGTAACTGTCTCAACATCCATAAGTTTACAGCATGACCAAGGTGTAAATACGGTGCAGTTACATCTACACCATATTTAATATTTAGCTTCTTTTTTTCATGTAATAATGATTTCAATTCTTCTAATGAAAAAACTTCTTCTGTTGTACGTGAAAAATCACTTAATAGTTCTTCTATATTCATATTTAGTTCTCCTAAAAATAGATTCCTCATAATATTATCCATATAGGATAGTATGGTTGAGCAAAATATATTTATGTCATTTTATTTTAATTCTTTTATTTTTGAAAAATGTTATGATTGCGAATCAAGAATGTTGTGAAAAAGGCTACGATGCTTCCGAAAAGCGAGAAAAGAAACATGTGATGAATTCCTTGCATGAAACTTGCAGCATTTGTTAATAAGACCCCCATTAAAGTGACTCCAATCGCAGCGCCCATATTACGAGTGAACATGAGAAAAGCGGTTGCACTGCCTTTTTCAGAGGGATCTACAAGTTGTTGTACAGAAATACTGCTTACAGTAGAAACGATACCAAATCCACTACCTTGTATCATCATGATTACAAATACATACCAAAATGGAGAATGTACCTGTAGTAAAAATAGTAATAAGCCGGAACAAGCCAATAATAAATTTCCTATAATTAATAAGTTTCGATATCCGTATTTTACGATAATTTTACCAATCGGAATCGTAACGAGCATCCAGCCTATAGACATACCAAATAATACAAAACCACTATTAAACACCGATTGGTGAGCCACCTTTTGTAAAAATAGAGGTATATAAGTAGAGGTACCGAATAAAGCTATACATCCGATAGCCCCACTAATATTAATCCATCGTATCGTAGAATGATAAAAGATAGACATTGAAATGATAGGAGTTGAATGAGATTTTTCATAAAAATAAAATCGGATAAGAATTAAAATTCCAATCAGACCTAATGGGATCTGAAAATCATGGATTTGACAGGAAATTAATATCGTGCTGATGCCTAGGGCAAACATCAGAGCTCCCATATAGTCAATGGTTGTTTTTTTGGGATGAAAATCTTCTTTATAAGGTAATAACATCAAAAGAGAAATAAGTCCAATGGGAAGATTTACATAAAAAATCCACCTCCAAGATAAATACTCTACAAATAATGCGCCAAAACTAGGCGCAAGTATAGCAGAAATTCCCCATACAGCAGTAAAACAAGCTTGAATCTTACTACGATTTTCGATTGAAAATAAATCTCCGGCTATAATGGCCGGAAACGGCATCATAATTCCCGAACCTATTCCTTGAATCATACGGAAAAGAATCAACTGTATCATATTTTGTGAAAATCCACATAATAATGAACCGATTATAAAAATGCCAATCCCCGTAGCGAAAATCTTTTTTCTTCCAAATAAATCTGATAACCTTCCGGCAATGGGAGCGGTTATTGTCCCCATAATCATATAAGAAACAAAAGACCAAGCATATAGTTCAAAGTGTCCCAGATCTTTTGTGATTCTCGGCATTGTAGTATTCATGATAGTTGCATCCATTGATGCAATGATCATCGTAAAAATAATGCTCAATAAGATGAATATTTTATTTCTCATTTTGAATAACCCCTTCTTGCAGACTCTCTAACATAGTAATTAACCTTGGGGTATTTGTGACTTCAAAGACCTGATAGCCTAGTTTATGTGCATCTTTTAAATCTACGGCATAATTATCACCCAGTATCACCATTTCAGAACTAGTAAGATTTAATTGCGATCTAATACTTTCATAAATGTGAATCTTATCTTGCACGGTAGTATCTATGCCTCCGAGTGAGTAGGTTTGTTCAAATTGTTTTTTTATACCCAATGAGTATAGTACTTGGTGTGAAAATACTTTAGACGATAACGTGACTACAAACATAGGAATAGAAATCGAATCCAAACACTGTATTAATTTTCTATTTGGTTCTAGAAAATGTTGCGGCTTAACCTTATCAAACACTTCTTGGTGATACTCATGTGCAGCTATCCCTATAGATTGAAATCCTTTAATGGGATTCGGGTATTCTTTCTTGAGTTGATCTATTAATGCTACATATTGTGTTTCGGAAATTTGTTTTTTTGAGCATATCCATTCTCTGGTCTTTTCTTGAATGTGTTGATATAAAAGATGATCTCTTTCATATAGCGTTCCATCTTGATCAAATATGATTGCTTTTATCATTTGTTAACACCTAAATTCTTAAAAATGACTTTAATTGTATTCTTCTTTTTTAATTTTAGTGCTTTATATCCCTGTTCGAAATCTTTTATATAAAATGAGTGAGTAATAAAGCTTTGAAATGTTTTCCGTCTTTCTTTTATGAGTTGAACAGCTTCCACAAAATCTGTTTTATTATAGGAATTTGTCCCTATTAATAAAACCTCCTTATAAAATAAAGTTCGAGCTTCTATAGGTAATGAATATTTTTCTGGAAAAACGCCTAATACAATGATCGTACCATTTCTTTTTACAGAAGAAATGGCATGATTTAGAGTGGTATCTTGTTTTCTTCCTACCGTTTCCAAAACTACATCATATTTTTCATGTTCTACAACAGTATCTGTATTCTCAATATAAACATCTACATAATATTTCATTACCTCTTCATTCTTGGCTCTTCCCGCCATAACTACGTGAGCTCCTTTTAGTTTTAATAGATAAGCTAACATAGCTCCTACAGCTCCATCTCCAATCACTAAGCACTTCTTGTCAAACACTGTAGATGGATACTTTGATAGTGCATGTATACAAACTGCCAATACGTCTACCAATACAAAAGAGCTTATATACGTATCTGTTTCTAATTTGAACAGATTAGTTTCTGGAACATCTACATAATCGCTAAATGCTCCAGCGTGTGTACGGCCAATTGCTTGTCCTTTTTGACATAGCTGTGAATTTCCTGCTTGACAATATTCACAAACATCACAAGATAATAAAGGATTTCCGACAACATAATCTCCTATTTGAAATGTCTGATTCTTTTGATGAACCTGTACGATTTGCCCCACAAATTCATGACCTAAAATAGGGGATGGGGTTTGTACACCCGCTCCTAATATGGCATCAATTTTTTGTAAATCCGATCCACATAGACCAGCGTATTGTACCTGTATTCGAGCCCAACCTTGTTTTAACTTAGGCATATTAACACTTCGCGTATCGATTCCTTCAGACTGAATGGACACATATTTAGATTTCATGTCAGCGTACTCCCTTCCATTGTGTTCAAATTATGAATACTCACTTTTTATATGCTTCTTTAATTTCGTTTAATTTCTCTAATGCTTGCCCTTCTTTAATATGTTGTTTTGCCATATAGTAACCCTCTACAAGGGTATTTGCTTTACCAGATAACCTTAAAATACATGCTGCATTAATTGCAATTACATCTTCATAAATTGGACTTGCTGTTCCGGCTAATACATCCAACGCGATTTGAACATTTTGTAAAGCGGTTTGTCCAGTTTTTAAGTCATGGATATTGTACGATGGCATATGCAATTCTTTTTCTGGAATAAATTCGTGAATAGTATTTTCCTCTCCTATAATTGAGAAATAATTATGTTTAAATAAACCAAATTCATCAATAAAATGAAGATTGTTTTCTGTTGAACCCACAATCATACCTTTCTTAATTCCTAATAATTCAAATACTTCTTTAGATAATACTAAGTTTGGGTGAGATAATCCGTATAATATAGCATCATATTGTACAGGAGAAATAATAGCAGGGAATGCAAAACTTAATGGATTCGGTACAAACATTTTTTGACCATATACTTGGTCAAAACGAGGTATTGTATTTTCTATTGAGAAAAATCCAAATCCCGTTTTTAATAAGTTTTCTTCACTTTTATTAAAGTCTGTATAGTGCAATCCTAATAATTCCATAAAATCAGAAGACCCTGTTAAAGATGATGTACTGTGTGAGCCCACCTTTGCTATATATGCACCTGCACTCGCAGCTATAATAGCTGCTGGTGTGGAAATATTAATGGTTTTCACCCCTTTTTTCCCACTTCCTGCTAACCCTACGAGTACTTCACCTTTTGGAAGATTCACCTTTTTAGGTGTAAATTCTTGACAAGATAAGGCCGCGTTAATTAAAGTTACTACTTCTTGCTTCGTTGGCGTTTTCGCCATGATACCTTGTAATAAAGCCCCTAATTGTGTATCCCTTGCTTCAACCCCTTTATCGTATATCACTTGTTTGAAGGCTTCATACAGCAAGTTGATATTAATATCTGTATTTGTATTTAAACGTAATAAAACCTGATTAATTGCATAATTTTGAGCCAGCACTTTTAATTCCTCCATTTCTTACAAATATCATGTAATTGTTCTGCATAATCGTGCTTAATTTTTTTCCATTTTGAACTTTTATTCATACATTCTATATAAGCTGTATGAATTTCTTGTTCATTGAACAGACTAGCTGATGCAATCATTTGATACACCACATTTTCCTCGGGTCTTTGGTATTCGCCTTCTTCGTGCATAAGTCTGTAATAGATTGTATCTTTATCCATATCAAGAGTGATTCCAGATTCCGGAAAACTTTTAGACATTTTTGGGTAATTATTAAATCCTTTAATAATAGAAGAATATAGGGTAGAAATATTCATATTGGTAGAAAATTGTCCCTCATTCATCAGTTCCGTAGTTTTTTGTGCAAGGCGTGCATATTTATGTTCATCAATTCCTAAAAAAACTAAAATATTTGTATATCCTTGTGTCATGTGTAAATCGATAAAATCCGCAATCATTAAATTTAATGATTGTTTACGGCGATACGTCATTTCTTTGTCTACTTTTCCATGTTGTTGATAAAAACCATGTAGATCCTCTTCTGTTTCTTCAAACATTTGATCTTCTAAATAATGGCTAATTAAATAGGATGTTCGAACTGTGTGTAATTCTTCGTATTGTGATCGTAATCTAGAACCAGTGTTTTCTTTGAACCCTAATTTCAAAATAAATTCTTTATATTTCTCCACCAATTCTTGTGTCAAAGAAAATGGTGTGGATTTTCCATTGAAGGAATCTAAATCTCCTAATACGATTTGAGTGGCATACCCTTTAGATTGAAAACGTATGGATCGTAAAATTTGAGATACCGTTCCCATATGAGGTGTTCCTGATAATCCAAACCCTGTAGTAACAATTGAAGATTCTCCACATGCTTGTTTATTTGCAAACATATCTCCTTTTGAATGACATATCCATTGACGGTTTAAATCTTCTTGTGTAAATCCTGATAATTGAAAATTAATTTTTTCAAATAATAATGGGTCATAACCATATTCTTGTATAACATATTCATAATAAGATTCATCAAACTTAATCATTGTTTCTCCGCCTTCGTTAGATTAGTAGTATTGATATATATGTCCCGTTAGACATTTTAACAAACTGAATAATATCTTAGAGATATCCCTTAATTAAAGTAAGACTATGTTGGTGCCCTTTTGCTACTTTAATTACCTGTTAAAACATTTACCTTGGATTATATATTTTTTAGAAGTTCTGATGTCAGAAGAAATATACGTCCTACTTATATTTTAGACAACTTAATATCACGCTTAAAATATTCAACATATTGTTATGACTTACATTTAAACAAATTCATCATTTGAATGTACATTATACTAATTTATAAGATATTTTAAATCTCCTATAATGATGTCGATAACACAAATAAGACTTATATAGATATTTTTTAATGGTCTGACCACTTAAGAATACCAATCAAACACGTGGAAAACTAGTGTGAATTCAATTTCATTAAAAGTTTCCATATAAAATGTCAGGTTTTGTTGCAAAGTTTTTTAAATGAAGATAAAATGCAGGAAAAATGTGCTGAGGAGAATGGGTTCTGGTGCAAAGTTATTAAAGCGAAGTTAAAATGTAAGAAAACTGATTCGAGGAGTAGGATGCGTGAAATATTTTAAAGGAAACAATTATGACTTGTAACTACTCAGCCACCTTTTGGTGTTTTTTTTAATTTTACTAGTTTCATATGCCGTTTATTTGTAAATACTGAGTATATCAAACTAGGAGGCGAATAGAATGGTCAATCGAAAAAGCAATATAAAGGAATGCTTCCAAAAATGGAGCAACAGAATCTGTTTACCGTCTATCAATCCATATTAAAAGCACAACCAGTGCTTTCTACAGAGTCAAACAAGAAAAGAAAGCAGACGCCTGCTCAAAATTTATGGAATCGCTTCGTCAAATATGCTGATAGAATCCTAGCATTCTTGGAACATCCAGACATTCCATTTGACAACAATCAAGCGGAACGGGATATTCGAATGACGAAAGTCAAACAGAAAGTGTCTGGGACTTTCCGAAGTAAGAAAGGCGCAGAATCTTTTTGTCAGATACGAAGCTTTATGAGTACCATGAAAAAACAAAAACAATCTGTCTTACGAGCAATAGGCCAGGTTATAGAAACCGGAACGGTTCCTTGGAATCGCACAACTTCATAAGAAAAATTCTCTATTTAATCTAGATTCTTTCTCTTATTGGAGTCCTTTCTTTTTTCATGTTTTCTAATGTCCTTTTCCTAATTAAGCTGAGTAGTTACTATGACTTTATAGTCACACCCCCACATGAAAAGGGGTGTGACTATTTTTTTTATAAACCTTCCATACTGGTTACATAGATGGATGATGTTTAGTACGTACTGTTTTATGGTGGGCGAACCCCGTAAAGGAAACTGTAAGAAATAATTCGGTGCACATCCCTTTGTTGACAGAAATGTTCTGATCACGGACAGAAAAATGTTAAATTTCCAATTATTTCTTTCATCCATCTCACATCTAATTAGGAGGTTTCTATTTTGGAAACATTACATTCTCACTGTGCTGGACTGGATATTCATCAAAAAGAAATTGTTGTTTGTACTTACATTGGTTCATCTGATGAAGAACTTATCAAAGAAATCCGTACTTTTCCTACAATGACGAAGAACTTATATGGGGTTTCTTGCCCACCCCCTCCAAAAAGTATATTAGCTCTTTATATTCCCTAAAATTCTAAATTTAGGGAAATGATTAGGAACTTTGATTTTCCTAGTTTAGAACACTCCCTATTTATTCTCCCTAAAATTTAAGCAACTCAAGAAAAAAGATGACTGTAACAAAATCAGAGTTATATCGTGGAATAGAAAAACGTGAGCTACAGAGGAAAGTTTAACTTTGCTGTATCTATCTTTGTAAATAGCAATACTAAAATATCTCTGAATTGAGTAGAACAGACTGATTTAGAGACATTTCTTTTTATAGAACCAATCCTTAATGTACCTTTTGGAGGGGATGGGCAAGAAACCCCAATGAGGGATGTCAATTGCAATCGCAGTCTTAACATTCATTGGGGGAATTGCTCCATTAGTAGCACAATTATAAAAAGCAGTGATGTAGTTCACCGGTTTATAAAGGTAGTAAAGGAAAAGATGTCTGTTTGAAAACAGGCATCTTTTTTATGTCAACACGGTTAAAAAATAAACATAAAGATTAGTAGTGCAGACTAAGGTATTGGTTCGCACTACTATTTTTTATGAAAAATAAACACCACATCAGTGGTGTTTCAAATAGAAATTTGTATGGCGCACTTCCCATATGCGTGCTAGCAACATCTGTCTATCAAGGGAATTCACTTGATGATTTGTATGTCTTCGTCAAATTTTGCAAATTGTAACGGAGAATCTCTGAAGTGTAGTAGAGGTACCACGAGAATATAATAATAAACTAGCTTCTACTGACCTTCAAGCTGCTGTTATTTTGTATTTTCAAATACACGCAATGCCTCTTTACGGAGCTTTTCTTTTTCAGCATCTGACTTTTTAAAGTCGTATTGATATAAAGCAGCTTCCCAATCTCCATACATGGGATTCGGGAACACAATACATTTTTCTCCAAATGCTTCGTGCATCTCTTCAACCGCTTGATTTCTATCTAGTACAGATTTCTCATCAAATCCTGTAAAATCAGATAAATTATCTCCAAAAAATAGAACAATATCATGTTCTGTCGCAACTTTTTTTCTCCGCTCTTCCTTTCCTTTTTCATCTTTTCCTTGTAATAAGACATGCTCCTTATTAGCTTGTGGAATATTCAGTTTCTGTAAGTTTTGTAAAGTGGCATCTAACTGATTTTGTTTACGATTGGAAATGTAGTAAATCGCTACACCTTTTTCATTAGCGTATTGTAAAAAGGAAACCGCACCAGGTAAGGCTTCGGCATTTGCTTGTTGAATCCATTCCTCCCATTTATAGGGATAACCTTTCCCTGCTTTTGCTGTCATTGCTTGATAGGGACTATTATCGACGACCGTTTCATCTAAATCTAAAACGATTGCAGGTTTTTTCTCTGTACCTTTGGCAAGTGCCATATCTAATTTTGTTTTACCAATATTGTATCCTTGGTGATACAGTGCTTTGACTTCTCCTGCTGTTTGATACCAGGCATCTGCCATAACCTGTTGTTCCGTTAATGGTGATACTGGTTTTGGTTGTGCCTCTGGGTTTTGGCATCCCATAAAGGAAAAGGAGAAAAGAGAAAGTGCAATGCTAGATTGTAAAAGCCGATTCATATTTTTCACGCTCCTAGATGTATAAAATTTATTTGGCATGCGCTTGCAATACAAGAGTCCCATGAAAAATACAATACTATAGGGCGTATGCATAGTTGATACGCTGCCTCTATAAATGGTGGGAGTGTCGCATCTATTTATCTTGTGGATAAAGAATGCTATCTTTAAATATACCCTCTCCCCATATTTCTTTTTCAGAAAGCGATGTTTCAATGAATTCAATCAGCTGCCCATTTATGCTTACCATTGCACAACGATAGTGAGCAAATGGTTGATACAAAGGCATAATAATTTCTTTCCCTGTTAGGACATATTCAATATCATTTGTTGTAAAGGCGATATGAATTTCTGTTTGAATTCGAACATCTAAAGATGAATTGGGGCCAAAGGCATGTAATTCGATAGGAATTGATAAATCATTCTCCATATCTAATGAATACATGTCAAATAAAGGGCTATACCTAGTATTTTTATTATGTTGAATCATTTGTAATGAAACAGGCTTTCCAATGTGATGGAAAGTTAGAGATATATTCTTTTCCATAGTACACCTACTTTTATGTTTAGGGTATATTATATCCTTTTTTGAAAAATAACAAAATACGTCAATCATGCTACGTACTACTTGTTGTGAACTACCGACCACTTAACGACCTGCCGGTTTATCTGACGTGAGGATTTCTTGGGAACAAGATATCTTTTATTAACTATCTATATTTACCAAGCTATAAGGGTAGTTTCTATCCCTAAAAACTACCAGTTACATAGCTTCAGCAAGTTGATACTCGCGTTTATATCTCTTTCATAATGACGATTACCTGTAGGATAAGTCCATTCACGAATGGGTAAAATAATGTCCCACATATCACAAAAAGCGCATCATTTTTTCACGAAATGCACACAAATACTTGATATTCTAATTGGGAATGATCATGCATCGTTTTAAGAAAAGGAAATTGCATATGAAAAAAATTTATTTTTCTCTTTTTTTCTTTTTAGTGTTATGCCTGCCGATAAATCGATGTCAGGCTGAATCTACGATACAATCAAGAATTGATGCGGCTGCTCCCTATGAAACAATTCAATTAGAAAATAGAACGTATAATGAAAGGATACAAATATCAAAACCTATTACAATTAAAGGAAACACAAATACTAAAATAGTCTCTTGTGGTACGGATCCTGTTATTACAATAAAAAAGGAATACATTAGCATTCAAAATTTAGAAATCGAACAATGTAATGATCGTGCAGATCAGCCTGCCGTATTGGTTACCGGAGATAATCATTCTATCAATGAAGTAGAAGTTCATGCGTCATACATAGGAATGAAGTTAGAAAATGCTAGAAATATAAAAATTGAGAACAGTATAATTGTAGGACAGAAAAAGGGAAATGGAATTGATTTATGGCAATCGGACAATAATTTTATTAAGAATACCAAAATACAACAGGCCCGTGATGGTCTTTATGTAGAAAAAAGTAACCATAATATAGTAAAGAGTAATAGGATTCAGCAGTCTCGATATGGTATTCATCTGATGTATTCTGATAAAACGGTTATAGAAAATAATATATCCAAAGAAAATACAACAGGTGCCATGATTATGGGGGTAAAAGACACTTTTATAGCAGGAAATCAGTTTATAAATAATAATAAAAATGTTCATGCACAAGGTTTGTTATTGTATGACGCAGTAAAAACGAAAGTAATGCAAAATGAAATTGTGAATAATAGAGTAGGAATGTATGTAGAAAAGGCAAGTGACAATACGATTATGAATAATATTATTTCTAATAATTTTATCGGTTTACAATTTAAAGAGGCCAGTGCAAATGAATTTACACAAAATGAAATAACAGGGAATGTGAATGAGTCCCAAGCTACACACAGCAGAGAAAATCATATTTATAAAAATTATTGGGACGCTTCTTTAAAAGTAGATGTTGATGGTTCAGGTACAAGTGATATTCCCTATAAAGCAGATGCTTATTTTCTTTTATTAACACAAGACACCCCGGACTATCAATTATTTTTTCAATCACCAGGGATGCGTATTTTACAAAATTTCATAAGAATTCCGGATCAATCTGTATTACTAGACAAGGAGCCCCATATGATTCCTAAAATTGTTGCACAAAAAGGTGAGAAAAGGGGTTTTCAATCTAATGTATGGATTTCCAGTATAAGTATGTTACTGTTGGGCAGTGCACTATTCATTTTAGGGAGGAAAAATTAATGAAAGTTAAGAAAATGTTATTTGCTATTTGTTTCTGTTTCATGTTTGCTGTAGTTGGCTGTGGAAAGGATGAAATAAAGCCAGTTGCAATTAACGAAAAGAATGATAAATGTGATGTTTGTAATATGGCGGTGCTGGATAACCCCTATACAACTGAGATTATTTTAGAAAATGGAAAAGCTTTAAAATTTGATGATATTGGCTGTATGTATAAATGGATGGATGAACACAAAAATGAAAAAATACAAAAGAAGTTTGTAAGAGATTATCATACAAAAGATTGGATTGCATGGGATAAAGCTACATATGTATATGATCAATCCATCAAAACGCCAATGGCTTATAATGTCATTTCTTTTACAGAAAAGAAAGATGCAGACCGTTTTGTAGAAAAGCATACTGGAAAAATCCTTTCGTCTAAGCAATTAGCAGACCACAAATGGGATAGGCATAAAGAACCAATGGGAAAAGAAAATAATGAGAGTGGACATTCGCATTAATAAGAGCTTATTGTTAGAAATAAAATAGATAAAAAAGACAACCATAGTCGGTTGTCTTTTTTAATAGAGGGGTGTGCAAGTATGTGGAATATACTATATGCAGAATGGTGTAGTGTGGTAAAAGGTAAGTTTTCATACACATTTTCACTTCTTTGGATCACTATGTTTTCTTTACTATTTGTCATGGAAAGAAATAACGCTGCTTTAGCAGGTTATACAAACGTAACGGGGACAATGGTAAATCTTATTTTATATATGATACCTTTACTCATGTTAATTGTAGGGGCATTTTCCATTGCAAGTGAGTTAGAAAATGGAAAATGGCGTCTTTTATGCACGTATCCTATCCATACTACTTCCTATATAATAGGTAAAACAATTGGGCAATTTATAGCACAAACAGCTATGTTTTCAATGGGTTTTGGAGGAAGTATAATCATTGGGTTAGTAAGTGGTTGTAATTTTGATCTGTTTTGGGTAGTAGCAACCTATATCTTCTCTATTTTACTAATCTTTTTATTTTTAGTACTGGGCATAACAATTGGTTCTCTTTCTACAACAAGGTGGCAAGCTTTAGGGATAAGTATTGGAATTTGGTTTCTTCTTATTCTGATGTGGCCAACGCTTTTGATTAGTATTCTTAATGTGGTTCCCTATGCAATGATTGCACCCTCCATAAAAATAGTATTGTTTTGTAATCCAGCTGAAGTCCTTCGTATTATCTTTGTCATTCAATTAGGGGGCGGGGCAATTTTTGGGCAAGCATATGATCAACTAGTAATGATGTTTCAAAGTAAAGCTGTTATTTGGATTCTATCACTTTACTGTATGATTTATACAATTATGCTACTATTTTTGGCAGGAAAGAGAATAGAAAGGAGAAGAAAAAAATGACAGTATTACATCTCCAAGAAGTAAGTAAACAATATAAGAAAAAAATAGCATTATCCCCCGTCACATTTCAAATAAAAAAAGGAGAATGCATTGTATTATGCGGTGGAAATGGAGCTGGGAAAAGTACACTTCTTGATATAATTGCAGGCATTACAACACCTACAACAGGCATTGTTCAATTAGGTAATATAGAAATGCAGAAAGATAGAAAACAGTATGTAGATAAAATAGGCTATATGCCGGATGATTTTCATGCACAACAGGATATGACAGTTCAAAAATTTTTATTGTTTTATGCCGCTTTTCGAAATGTAGGAAAAGAAAAAGTACAAGATGTTATAAAAACAATAGGACTAAAAGAAAAACAAAATGAACTTTTACATAGATTATCTAAAGGGATGAGACAAAGGCTTTTATTTGGCCAGGCATATCTTGGAAAGCCTAAACTTTTAATACTAGATGAACCAACAAATGGACTGGATCCGTATTGGGTGGATACATTTTTAAAAATAATAAAGACGTTAAAAAGAAATGGTACGATGATTATTTTTTCTACACATATGATGGATGTAGCTGCCGAAATTGGTGATCGGATACTCTTTATGAGAGAAGGAAAAGTCGTACAGGAAATAAAAAATAATGGTGACCTAGAAAATGTAACGCTAACATTACTTCGAATGCACAGAAGATGAATGCATACACCAGTAAACAATTATTTTTTAAAATAGACTACTGTTCCAATTACTTAAAAGAATTTTCCATATATATAGCGAATCTCCACGGACTTTGTACAAATACTGACGAATCAAACGTTTGTTTAAAAATGAAGAAATATATATCCTGTTGGACACCTGAAATAACAAGTTCAAGCTATCAAGGGAATTCCCTTGATAGCTATGATATCTTCGCCAAATTTTTCAAGACATGATTTAAAATATTAGATGTGCGCTACAGTGTCCGTTATAATTCCTATATAATAGGAAGAAAATCGATTGTTTTCGTTCTACATGTCATGCATTTCACTTGTATATTTCGTTTTTTCTTGCTCTTCATATTTTTTTACCAGTTTGTAAAAAGAAGAACGTTTTATATGATATTTCTTCATTGCCCCGACGGCTGTAATTTTTCCTGATTGCCATTCTCGATATGCTTCAATAAATTGATCTGTAATCTGTACAGGTGGTCTACCTAAATGTTTTCCTTGTTTCTTTGCTAGTGCAATCCCTTCCGCTTGTCGTTGTTTAATATCATTTCTTTCCTTTTCTGCAAAAGCAGATAGAATGGTAAGGGTCGCTTTTTGTACAGCCTGTTGAATGACATCATTCGTACTTTCTCCATTATAATTCACATTAATAAAAGGTTCTTTAATAAATTGTAAGTTAATTCGCTGT
>NZ_JBMDKC010000117.1:0-16138 GCF_057809515.1 Bacillus sp. FG16 | reverse complement strand
CGTTTTTTGACACTTGGGGGTAGTCTTATTTCTTAAGTTGATGGGCATGTGGATTACCCTTCAACCGCGAAATAATACGTTTTCGAAATGTATAGTCCCTAAGTAACCGTTTCACACCTAAAAGTGTATGTGTTTCCTCTGGATCAGCTAATAAAGTCTCAATACAATGTCGAAGTAAACGTTCAGCCTGTTGCGCAACTTGAAAGTTCTCATGAATAATCTTCATGATAATATCAGTTACAAATTCATTCGTCTCACCAGGAAATTTATACAACAGGTTCATCGCCAAAGGATATTCTGTATTCTTAAAAGAAATCCAATGAACACGACTCCAATCAACAGCTGCGCCTTTTAATTCAGCCAATAACATCTGATTCAGCAAAACTAGGGCTGTATCTTGTGCTGGATCAGCAAAGGAAAAGCCTGGAGTTTTTTCATCTTTCTTTCTCTCAAGAAACCCATGAATGCTTTCCATTAAAACCTTATTAATTAGAGTCGATTTACCAGATCCATTAACTCCTAAAAGTAACCAATGTTTTCCTAAGACAGATGGAAGAACACGAACTTCTCTGTTTTTCACAAACGGATGATGAAGAACACCAAATGGAATTCCCTCAGTACTACTCAATACACCTTCTGGTAATAATTCTGCACCACGAGATGAATGCGGTATTTGCTTAGAAATCTTTTTCATTAAGCCTTTGTCATCAAAATGTGGTAAATGAAGTAAATTCGCCAATTCGCTCCCCGTCCAAACCATACGATAAGGTTTTGTTGTAGGATACCATTCAACAGCTCTTCGCCAACGACGATATCTTAATTCATTAACATCATGTAGCACAGAATTAATAGCATTGGCCACATTTTTAATAATCGGAACACCTGGATAACATTCAGAAGCAAGTGAAACTGTACAATCAAAAGCCACTTCATTGCCTGCATAACGGTGCTTTAAACTTGATAACTCTTCTTTGTCAAACGCCGTTCGCTCACTTGCTTTTTTATCTTCACGAATATCCTCTTCTAATGCTGCAATGGACTTCTTTAATTTCCACCCATCATTCGCACTAAAAGCCAATTGCAACCAAGTTCCTGGCTGCATATGCGACAAAATACCTGGAAGATGATCTGTTTTATAGCGAGAAAGTGGAAGCGCTTTTTTTATACTATTACTTTTCAACTTCAAGCGTCCTCCCACAGCCTTTTTACCAGGAAACTCTATATCTTTTGCTGGGAAGAATTCAAGGCGTGGATAAATACTCTTGAAATTCACTTGTAATGCACGCAATTTGGACCGCTCTGCACCTAAGTAAAAACAATATTGAGCACCCTTGCTATCATCAATTTTGTAATGAACAACAAAAGAATACCACTCTCGACCAAAAACCAATCTTTCAATCCATTTTCTTTTCGTTCCATGAATCCGACGTATAAGTTGGCCAATCATTTCTTTTGAAACACCATCATCCTCGTGAGGAAGAAACTGCACATATTCAAAATTCCTTTGAATTCGCAAAACAGAGAATAGCCAACGAATAAACCACATAAGAGCTAGAATCACACAAAATATCTTCGTATACAGCAAAAAAGAACTATACCAGATTTCAACATTTTCAAAAGAAAACGGGAGATGAGATAAAATCCAATCCTTCCTCCAAATGCACAACCCAACAAAGGCACCACCAAAAAGTGCGGTAGATTCTTTTGGGTGTTCTCCCATCCAATCAAAAATATAATCTAAATCTGTGCCATTCGATTTTTTGCTCATGCAACATCCTCCCTCAAACAAAGGAAAAGCAAGAACAATGTAAGAGAACAACCAGCAGTTTAATTTTTTTGCGATTTTTCATGTTGGTTTTGTAGTAGGATATTTGTTTTTTTGGATAGTTGGGTTCAATTGTATTTTAAGATTTTTAGCTATGCTGGTAACAGTGGAATCTAAGATGAAGTAAAATTTGACGACCATAAGATACGCCCCCCCACAATAAATCTAGGGTAGTAGAACCATTATCTATTTACTCCAGCTGATATGATTTGGAAAATCAATCATCTGGAGTAAAAGTGTCTTGTTAATTAGTGGGTATATTCATTATATTTAAAATTTACTTAGAAATCAATGGTTTTATGGCCAATTTATAGTAATATTTTATACAATATTTAATCCACTCATGAAAAATCCATATAACATCCATATATTAGACACTAAAACACTATATTAAATACTAGTGTATGCACCAAAATAAGTAATACTACGAAAGTGCATAGCACACAGGGAAAATTACCCTAGTACACACTGGAAGCCAGGAGAAATTCTTGGCTCTTTTTTGATCCTAGGTTCGTCATTCGCAAGCTCATTTCCTCGCCTTCGGACTACGTCCCTCTAACTAACAAAAAATCCCACTTACCCCACATATCGGTAATAATTTCGAATCTCATAAAACACATACAACAATAAATCCTCTATTCTCGTAAACAGATATAAACTACCTGTTGTAAATAACTCGAATAAATAAACATGTGAAATATCTGGGAACTCCTCCAGAACAAAAGAGTAGACATAAGCTAACAGATCCAAAGGAAAAGAATGAACAGCGGAAACTTTGTGTAGAAAGGCCAGCTGCATAGGCGATAAATAATCTAGAAGAGTAGTGTTATACGTAGCGGGATCAATAGCTATAACAGGTGAAACAAAGCTCCCACCCACCACCGAATCCTTAAGTGTATACGGATTTGGCTCATTTTTTTCAGATTCCAATATAGGCGCATCGCTCATAACCGGCACTGAATCCGTATTTCTGTTATTCTCTTGTTCTGTTTGTTCTGTAGATTGCTCCTCGGCTACTAATTCAATTGTTGTTTTTGCTCCGCGCCCTTTCCCTTCTACAAACAACGTAATACGTCCAGCAGCCTGTAACCGTCCCATAACAACCTTAAACGAAGAAAACGGTATTCCCATTGCTTCTGCAATCTTGCGTTGAGGTCCAGATACTTCCCCCTTATGTTTCTCTAAATATGCTAAAATATCAGCTTCCCACTCTTCCATATGACTATATTGACGGTCTTCACGATCCTTTTTACCTACAAATGGCCGATAAGAAAACGGCATACCCGATAATTCGCGTATATATCTAGCTGCTGGACCGTTCTTTGTTCCCTGAAAAGCACTACGTACTTTTTGCTTAATTGTAAATGTAGCCAATGGCTGCTCTAATCTTGTATTCCATTCTTGAAGATGTTTTTCAGCTTCTTCTCTTGTATATCCAGACGCTTTAAAAGCTAAAGCAAGCGTATAGCAAGTGTTATCCCTCTTCCCTTTTTCTACACCTTGTAGAAGCTTTCTGACAGCTGGATGAGATAATAAATTACACTGGCCAACTGAAACCTTTCTGTGTGAAACACGGTCTTCTTGTTGCAGAATCATCCAATCTACAAGATCCTGGAACGCTACACGACTATTAGACTCATAAACTGTATTTTCAGCTGTCACCACACGAAAATAACGTTCTGCACCAATAGCAATGGAATCCCCACCGATTTGTTCAGCAATTTCACTTTGAATACGCTCATAAAACTCGATTGTTTTTACATACGCTCTTTTGGCTACAGAAAAGTAAAAATATACATGAAATCCACCAGACGGTGTTTTTACGATTAAAGAAGGCAACGGAAGTCCAGCTTCTTCAATACGATTTAACACATCTGGAACTGTTAAACCTTTGTTTTCTTCATTACTACCTTTCACATCAATATCAATAACCATTGTGTTTAGCCAACGTAAAGACGCCTTATCTCGCTTATCATTGCGATAAAACGTATTAGGTGTGTAATATGTAGTGTCTTGAACCATTGCAAATAATGTTTTATAAGTACGTACAGCTTTAAAAGCCTTGCAATCATTGCTTAAAAACGTCCAACCGTGCTCTGTATCATAGCCATTTTTTTGTTTATCATTTTGACGCTTTGCTACTTCTGTGAATTGATTTTGAAATATTCGACGAAATTCATTCATCTTCGTTCCTCCTCCCTGGAGAAACAAAAAAGGCAGATACCAAGCTATCTCGGTACCTGCCTTGAAACACATATAGGTATACTAATCACTGAACGAATTAGAAACCTACTTTATCAATATTTTATGTCGAAATTCCCCTATAAATACAGTTGCATATTAGACAAATTTCATGTTACAATGCAACTGTATTTAATATAAAATATTAATAACTAGCCAAACGAATTGCAGTTCGTTTGACTTGGTTTCAAGCTATGTTTTGGATAGCTTGATATAAAGTTTTTAGAAAGAGTTGGTGTTAGCGCACCGACTTTTTCTTTTTTTATTGCCTTTTTTATTCCCCGTTCTATCTCGTTAATAATCTATGTATTTAAAATTATGTTAATTTTTCGAAATTACCCTAAATTTTAAACTCTTATTGACAACTTCACTATACAGTAATTCTTTCAATCCTTCAATATTTTTCTGTTTATCATTAATAAATCTCTATTCTAAACAAGATAAATATATAATTAATATTTAAAAAGTAATTACAAGTCAATACAAATTAATACAGTTACATACAATAAAATGCTGAAATTACGCTGTTTTTTCTACTTCCATTGGATCTTCGTGCACATTTTATATTGACTTGTATTAAAATGTATTGACTATTTAATTCCATTTAGCATATAATGGAATTAAGTTGATGAATAAAAAATAATCTTTGGGAGGTTTTATATATGACAATTCTTAAAGCTGGTGCGGACGCAGGGAATAGTGGTTTAAAATTAATGGTTTTAGGTCATGATCCTTTATTCATACCAAGTATTTATTCGCATCATATTGGAGAAGCAACAAACATTTTGAGTGATGAAGATATTCCAGTTGAAGAATTAGAACATAATATCGATCTAACAATCTCTTCACCAGCCTTATCAGTAAACAACATGCGTTACATTGTTGGTCAAAAGGTAATAGATGAGAACATCAAAGGAATTGAAATGGAAAAGAAATCTGATAAATCAAAGGATGATCTAGTAGTCCTTGTAACGTTAGCTGGTTTAGCAGTAAGTGCAATAAAAAAGCAACCAAGCAAAGATACAATCAATGTAAAATATGATTTATCTGTTGCACTACCAGTCGCAACAATTACACCTAAAACAGCGGAAGCATATGCACAGCGTTATATGAACCACCATACAGTGAAATTCCATCACCCAAGCGGACGGGAAGTAACAGTTAATATTCAAGTTGAATATTGCAAATGCTTACCAGAAGGTGCCGCTGGAGCCTGGGGTATTGTATATGATGAAACTGGTAAAACCATTAAGCGCAAAGTGGAAATTGCGGGAGATAAAGTTGTAGAAACAGACTTTGTTGATAAGATATTATTATCTTTTGATATTGGTGCTGGTACAACAGAAGAGGTAGTTTCCCAGGGGGTTAGCTTTAAACATAAAGTGAGTAGGGGGTTACCATATGGCGTGAAAGAAACCCTACATGATATTATCAAAGTGTGGAACTTAAACAATAAACAAAAAACAATTGACAGCATCGCTGAATTTAATGCAATTTATCTAGATTCAGAACATCCACGTCACACTCGATTGAAAGAAGCATCACGAGGCGCATTATTAAGCTTAGCTAACCGCATTGCAACTGATATTATTAATAAAATCGATGATATGAAAGATGATCCATATGTATTCATTTATGGTGGTGGTGCCGCAATCGTCAAAGAAAGCCTACAGCAAATTTTAGAACAAAAAGAACGTTTAACAAATGTTATTTTTTTAAAAGATCCACTTTTCGTAAACGCACGTGGGTTGCTTGTATACACTTGCTCTCCACGATTTGAAGCGTTAAAAGAAAAAGTATTGACGACTGCTGGTGAAAAATAATGGCTCGTAAAGTATACAAAGCTGGAGATAGAGCAAATGTCTATATCAAAAAAGACATATCTCCCGAAATGCTGAAATTTATCAATAAACAAAGTGATTTAACAATGTTCTTTTTGTATGCTGCACAACAGCTTCATAAACAAGTCGGCAATGTAGACATAGCGGAGATTCTACCAAGAAAATATACATTTTCATTAGACGCACAAACAAAGCATCTAAAAACAGTGCCAGAAGAACAACAAATTTCTGTTTCTTCAGCTTCTTTATCTCAATCTCCTGTCGAATCTAATGATAAAACAGCGGAGATTAGGGAAACCCAAGAGGAACCTCAAAAAACTTCCTGGGAATCCTTAAATGAGATAGAGGATCCATACGCTTAAGAAACACAATTATATTTGGCAAAATAAAGAAAAGAGGTTGCATTGATGCAACCTCTTTTCCTATTCTTGGACACTTCACCACCATCTATGCAGGATAACTCTACTACCTCACCGTATTAAAAATAAAAGAAAAACCATGTATTCAAAAGGCGGTGTTATGATGGAAAAGTGGTATTCAATTCAAGAACTGGCTGATATGTTAGGAGTTAGCCATACCTCAATCTTCAGATATATTAACCATTTCCCACACTTCTTTGAAATAAAAAAGATTGGTAAAAGGAAGATGGTTTCAGCAAGTGGTGTGAAAGTGCTAAGACGTGTTAAAGAACTATTTGAGGAAGGCAAAGCAAAAGAAGAAGTCCGCACAATCCTGGAAGGGGATTCCCCTGTTGTACATGTCATAGACGAAAATGAACAGCTGCTAACATACTTAAATCGGATTGAAGAACAAAACACATTACTTTTAAGAGAACTACAAGAACAAAAAATCTTCTTGCAAGAACGCGATAAAAAAATTTTTGAAATGCTAAACCATGTACTAGAAACAAAACAAAACATTGTAAGCGATGTAGAGCAAACAAAGAAAAAAAGTTGGTTTAATTTTTTTCAAAACAAAAAGTAAAACGTTATATAATTAGACTTCTTCTAAGCTGCCATAATCACTTTTTATAAGCTATAGGTATTTTATGTATTCCCATTTCTTTTGCCGCTAAATAACGAGCATAGCCATCCTCTAATACACTATCTTTTTCATTGATTGTAATTGGCTCATCAAAACCATTCTTCTTTTTAAAATAAGAAACGATATTTTGTACTTTTTCTGCCCTTGGCGGCCTTTGTTGCAAATCATCTGGAATCACAACAGTATCGATATCTATAATCTTTTGTGTTCCTTTTGGATATTGCATTGGAACACTTTTTGCTTTTTTCTCTTGATCATCTTGAATGCCTTGTGTATCGTTTTTTTCTGGTAAAACTTGAATTTGAAAACAAACTACTCCTATTTCTCCCCGGCAAATATTTAATGGTACATCAAGAGTTGGTTCTCCTTGGATCAATAACTTCTGACTAGGTTTTTTATTTAACTCGATGCCCACCTTCTTTAATTGTTTTTTATTAGCAAATACAGTGTACGAGATCCTGGTACTCTTGGGTAATCCCTTTGGCGGATTATCCGATCCCTTTTCCTCCATCTCAAACGCACATAACATATCATCGACAACTCTGACTTTATTAATTGCATATCCTGTTAATGTCATTTTATGCATTTAATCCCCCTCAATTCCCTTTAAAGTAAACTAAATATTCTTAACTATAATTATACTAAACCTCTGTGCTAGACACTAAAGAAAACAATTTTCTCACATCCCTTACGGTATGTGATATTTTATATAAAATCAAACGAAAACCACCGCTAATTTTTTAGTGGTGTTCCCCTATAATCGACTATTTCTCTATTAAAATCTGAATCTTTTCACGAAAGTCATGATGCAACACTTGTCACTATACATGTTTTTATCAACAAGTGTTGCAATGTATATGTATGCTATATTCCAAGAAATATTTACAGTTTTTTCGTTGTCTATGAATTTACTTTATCATATGTTCGTCTTGACGAACATATGATATATATTTCTGAAATCACAAGTATAAAAAACATAACTTTGTCCATCATATTGATAGTTACATATAAAAAGAGGTGAAATATATGACCAGACAAAGAAAGCGGACAAAATTTGGACAGTGGCTAGATAAAAATAAAATTGAACAAAAGGAATTTCAAAAGATAGCAAAAATCGGACGAACTACATGTCATCACCTTTGCAATGATAAAGAACATATTCCGTCTGTACCAGTCCTTCGCGCTGTCATAAAAGCTATTAAAAAAATTGATCCTCGGGCCAAATACACTGATTTCTTTGATATTTAGTATTTTTTCGAGAATATAAAAAGCACAAGAAAATAATCTTGTGCTTTCCTTCACTATTTCAGCAACCACCAACATTGGTTTGTAATGTTCCTTAAAGCATCTGCAATGTCGTCTAATCTGATTTTTTTCAAATGTTTCATTAAGTTCTTTGGATAGACTATTCAAAAACAATCACTTATAATTGTTTTCTTGATGATCCTACTTGCACAGAGATACTTTTGGGTTTTGGTGTAACTTGTTCTAGAAAGTGCTGAATAGAAGGTGCCTGGAAAATGCGGAAATTTGAACTGAAAATGGGATATTGGGAGTCTGTAAGAATAAGAAGAGAAGGAAATACAGTGGTATGTTTCGGCTGCCATGACTCTTTTTGCCATTCCAGACTATGAAAATATAATTCATACCGTTTTATCTTTGCTTGCATAACAGCCTTACTATAAATGGACTTTTGTACTTCAATAAAGAATGGACTTTTGCGCCAGATTGTAAAGATGTCCGGTTCCATATAGCCTTTTTGATATTTCGGTTCCACCTGGAACAGTTTTGGTTTTTCGACTAGTAGTAATTGTTTGTAAACATCAACAATGGCTAAAAAGTGCCGTATTTTTTGACTGTTTTTACGGACTGGACTGGGGAAAGGGAAGTATACATAGGGACGCTGTGATGTATCCACATCAATATATTCTTCACGATGGAGTCGTTTCATGACAGTATTACAGCAGGTTACATCGTTTTTTAAGCCTTTGAAATGTAAATCAATAATGTCATTTCGAGACATGCAACGGAATTGCTGTAAATGAGCTATGATTTGTTTATCTCTATTCGTTAGCATCGTCTAACACTCCAAACACATCTTCTTGTATTGGCTCTTTGAATGCATCACTCTCAATCGTTTGTTGTTTTGGTAAACGATAAGGTTCTATGATTTCTTTCGCTTTATCTAATGTTAGATAAGGAGCTTGCACCTTTCGTAAACCACCTAACTTCAAAATCATTTGGCCAGATTGTTCTAAGTGTTCTGACCCTGGTGTTCCTACAATGTTGCTGTTGATGGAATCTGCGCATTTAAAGCCCATCCGTACCGTCATATTAAGCTTTAATTTACCATCTAACGCTTTAGCATCTGGCCGTTGCATACTTAACATCAGAAAGATACCAAGCGACCGACCCACAGCGGATATTTTTTCTATGATAATAGTACATTCTTGTTCATCTTGTAGCATCGCCACTTCATCAATCGCAAGTAAAATGTATGGTATCTGTTCGTTTATCTTCATTTGATTGTACTCATCAATATGACCTAATTCATATTCTTCCATCAGCTTTCTTCTATGCAATACCTCTTTCCATAACTTCGATAACATGCTCTTCATTTCCACTTCTTCCATACATACATCTTTTACGTGTTTTACTCTTCTTAAAAAGTGAAATTCAGAGTTTTTTAAATCGCCCAGGTACAAATGCAACTGATTTGGCGACATGTATTGAATTAGAGTAGAGAGAACTACACGTACCATACTACTCTTTCCACTCCCCGTTTCTCCCGCAATTAATAAATGGGGTGTATTAGGTTCCGTCATATCATATACAATTTGTTTCCCAAACTGATCTCTTCCGACTACAACTGGCAAGCGACACTCTTTTAATAATGGCAGCCATTGTTTGTATTTATACGTATATTGTTCTAAAGCCGCATTGGAGTGAAAAACATGGAGTACAAACTTCTTGATATCTCCCTCAATCATGAGATTTTTTCCTAATATTTGCTGAAAGCAAAACCATTTTTTCTGAATTTGCGCTGGATCAACGCCATTTGGCAGGGTAAACGTGTACCGTACACTCTCTTTTTGCTTTGAAATATCGTAAATCTTAGGATAAATAGGGATTTTTCCACCTCGTGTCATATGCTCATCATACAATTTAGCCTTTTGAAACACCGTTTCTAATTGATACCTATATTTTCGTTTTTGTAACCACGCTCTCAACCGTATCACCTCTTAGAACATCGTTACGATGCGAATAAATACATATGCAATAAACCCAATGCCACCAATTCGTATCCCATGGTATAATCCTTCTGAAACAAGTTTTTCTTGAAATATATAATCATTTCGTACCAGGTATTTTTCTAATAAAACAGCTCCAATTGTTAGCCCTCCTAACAGTCCTAAGGCAACATACGTATGAACAAAGGGCTGTGACATATGAAAAAATGCAAGCGGACTGATGGGACCAATGCTGTAAACCTTTGTTTGTTTTTTCTTTTTATAGGACTGATCCATAAATGAACGAAAAGGAATGACCTGTTTTTTTTGAAACACCTTTCACTCCTCCTAAAAAAACAAAATGGAAAACAACTGTGGTATCCAATCTATTGCAAGATACGCACACTCCAAAATCATATGGGAAGCTCTTTTCATCAGTTCAATCGTATCAAATGGGACATTTGTAAGAAACGCTGCCAATACATCGGGTAATTTTCGAATCTCTTAATGCTGTGCTATCAAGCGGTTCTGTGACATACCAGCTAACCCATCTATACAGAAAATCCGTAGCATCAGACACACTCATTGCATTTTGATTTAAAGCATCCCATTGACACACAAGTTCATTTGTTGAACTTCTACACCATTCATATATTTCTTGCCCATTACGAAATTGCGGACTCTGAATTTGATTCCATCCCTTTGTAGGATCGTTTTGTAAATAAAACTTGATCTGATTTCCAATTACCTCATAAGAATTTTTCATTTTCAGCTCCCCTTATTATCAAGATGTTGACAAGCCTCTGAACAATACTTCTTTCCGTAATACTCCCAATACATCCAAACCGATAAAAGACAATGACAATGCTCACACGTTTCTTTTACAATCATTTTGTTGTTCATTTCGTTTTCTCCCCCTTATAAACAAAAGTGAAAAACACCTACAAACATACAGAAGTCGATGATTTCTTTTGGTAGTGCTAGCAAGATAGATGTTTTGGCCATGAATTTGGTATTCACTTTGATAATTACTTTGGTAAAAGATATTCATCGCTGTTTGTCTCCTATACGTTGTCAAAGGTTGTTTTTAAAAATAAACACCTATATAGATGCTTTTCAAACTGTATTTTTTCTGTTAAATCATACATATATTTTTCCTAAATTGAATGATGTCTTTTCCAGTTCCAGATAATTCGAATTTATGCACCGTAGGTACCTGGTACATCTTTGCTAGTATATCCGCACTCCTAGCAAAGTTTTGCCCCCAATTCCGATTCCCACTTGCAGCCACAGCTAACAACTTATGATAATTATTTTTTAAGAAATTTAACGCATTTTCTGGCACTTGACCAACTCCTGTTGTATATGTAACAAAGACAAAATTATCGTCTATTTTCATATTTCCCTTTACTTTAATTGTAATCGCCTTCATTCCTAATTTGGAGACAAACCGTTCTACATTCCCTGTTTTAGAAACGTAACAAACCAAGATGTCTTTCATGATGAAATTCCTCCCCCTATAAATTCAAAAAAACCTTGAAATTTATTGAAATATAGTATTTATTTGTTATACGATTAAAGAAAGGATTTAGTGGACCAGACTAAATCCTTTCGGTAAAAAGTTATTTATTAGCAAAATACCCTATGGTAAATCCACTCTATATCTTTATATAGGGTGTTTTTACTGTGTTTTTAACATAAAATTTAATATTGTATATGCCATTTTTCTAGTGGAACAACCATGCCTTAAAGCTAAATTATTTAGTAGCTGCTGTTCAAAATACGATAACTCAATTTCTACAAAATGCTTATATGCCTGATAATCATAGATTGGTATATCCTCCATGTGCGAAAATTCTATACCTTCTCGTATTAACTCAGAAGCAACTTCATCCAAATCTTCACCGTAATACGCCAATCCTTTCAATGTGCTATATTGCTTAGGTTCTAATGAAATAATAAATTTTTGCGTTTTAATTTTTCGAACTACTTTTCCAGTATGAACAACTTTCTCACTTAATACAGCATTTATCATTTTAATTATCCTCCCTCTGAAATAACTGAATTTTCAATCTTTTTATCCTAAAACTCTTCTAAATCAGTTTCTATGATTGTTACCTTTTCTTTATACTCCTCATTCAATATGCCCTGGACTTCGTTTTTTAATTGAAAACCTTCTTCTGGCCACGCTAACAGCCAAGACTTTTTATGTTCTCTCCCGTTAACCTGGTAATGTACATCAAATACGTACACCTAATTCACCTCCAGAAAACTATTCCATTGTTTTTCTTACTGTATCAATAGCTGCTAAACATACAGTTAACCTGAAGCGCTTTTCCGTATATATTTTCCCGTTTACTGTAAGATACCAGCAGCCACGTTCTTTCATAGTAAAAATGTCATACTTTCTAGCTAACCTTTCTAAGATCAAGTCTGACTCATGAATTGCATCAAAATCTTCAATAGGCATATTTACAAATGGTGTATTATCTCTTCCCCAATATTCCCCACATTTTTCTAGGCCAAAAAACTCCCTAGCAATTACATCATTCAGCTTTTCTGTTGCAACATGTAAGTCTTTATAAGGAACCCACCATCCTGCGGAATTCATTGCAACAAACTCTTTCGTGACCCCGTTATAAAGAATTTGGCAGATGCTAATCCCTTCAAAATCATCTTCTGTTACAACAAAATCAAATTGTTTCAATAAATTACCTAATTTATCAGCTGTACCAACTTCTAATTCTTCACTTTTCAACCTTCTTACAGAGTTCATCATTATAAATCCCCCTATTTTTATTTTTTTCAAAGTGGGGGTGCTTTCACCCCCCCCACTTATGACAATCACCCATTATTCCCAACAAAATACTTTCTGTAAATTCCTAAACTAAAAATTACAATAAAAATAGGGAGTATAAACATAACTTCTATTGGAACCCAATCCATTTTTGGAATTGTTATAATTGGTTGTAAGTCCACGATTTTTCACCACCTTTCTTGCCTTTATTTCTTCTATATCATTCAAATTGTACTAAAATTAAACTCTTATTCAATTATTTAATGCAAAACATTACTAACCTGTTATGAAGTGACCTTTGTCAATAGTTTTTCACCCATAATATTTTTCTTGATGGCATACAAAAGCTTCAGAAATAAGATCTATCGACAGTTAACCACTCTGTTATTCGTGGATTGGTTACCTCAGGTTAATGGTCCGTCGTTAGGCTCTTATAATCTCACTGCGTGGATCACACCTTTTCAAATTCTAATAAATAGCTTGTTTATCAGAATTTCAGCCATGCCAGAAGAGGTGAGTCATAGATAGCCAGACCTGTAATTCACTATCTCTGAAGCTCATCTATGCCATCAATTGATACCTTTGGTTTCTAACTATGCATGAATCAACTTCATATCCTTCCCTCTTTATTTTCGGTGAATTTTACCTGTTTCTAATCCCCATATAAAACACCCCAGTTCTCTTGCGATAGCTGTAACGGCAACATTTCTAGGTTTCCCTTGATATATCATGCGATAATCTTTTCTTTGTAACCTTTCTACAGCCTGATCCGCATAAGCAATCACTTCGCTTCGTTGCCCTTTTTGTCTTGCTTTCACTCGCTTCGATTTTAATCCGATTGTTCCTTTTACCAACGCATTTGCACATTCGACAAGAGTAGACCTAACGGTCGAATTTCCTTGTTTTGTAATCGAACGTCGACTGATTTTCTCTCCACTTGAGCTTTCGCTTGCTTGGCGTCAATCCTACATAAGCCATAAATGCTTTAGCCGTGGGAAAACGAGTGAAGTCTGCAATTTCCACATGAACAGTCATTGCCGATGTTGTATCTATACCTTTTAAGCATCTTAACTTTGCGACTGGTTCTTCATATCTTTCACTATGAGATAATTCTTCTAATCTCAGACTGAACCGCTCAATTTTATCAACTAAAACATCATACTGTAATAGATATTCATCCAATGTTTCTTTGAACAATCCTTGTAGATCAAGATTCTTTAACCATTTCATATAAGCGATTGTCCAGCTTGATTTCCCTTCATACACATAGCCATGTCTTAAAAGGAATGCTTTTATCTGTTGTTTTATTTTTTTCAAAGATGTTTTAAAATCACCTAACATGCGGATATACTCTTTCACGGCAACATCCTCTTCTTCTGGAACATATACTTCTTTATAGGTGCCATTCGCTAAATTAAGAGCAATCATTTTGGCATCGAATCGATCATTTTTCACCATTTTGTTTTTGGATGAACTGTACATTGTTGTGGGAGCTAAAATATCACAATCAATCCCGTTTTGTTCCAGAAGATTATGGAGTGAATATCCTAAACAACCAGCCTCATATCCAGCTTTAATTTTTATATCTTCACCATATTTTGTTTTCAGTTTCTCAACGAATTTTTTTACGAGAGATACATTTGAAGCACATCGTACTTCTCTTACAATCTCCCCAGTTGTTCCGTGTAATGCACATAAGCTAAAACTTTCCTTGTGGACATCCATCCCAATATAGATTATATTTTCCATAGTGGCCTCCTATTATCATAGGGTGTAACCCCATTCATAATGTTTGTTTTCACTCAGTATTATGGGTTAAAATCCCTGACTTGATAATCTAGGAGGTCACTTCATATTATCTCATCAAATATCCAATCAGTATCAACGTCTTCGATTCCGTTGATTATTGAGATTGAAAATGTACGCTCATTAAAAACCGTACAGGATACCAGTAATCATAAGCGTGAGAACGATCATAGAGATGCAAGTAACATAAAAACCATAAAACCAGACTTGATCGGAAGTACTTCCTTCAATTCCGAAATATTTATTTGTCTTTTTGAAAAGTTCTGAAATATAATGGTAAAATTTTTTGAGAGGTTTAAAATGTTGGTGAGGGTATGTTAAAATAGACTCACCACTTTTGGTACTTAAAAGGTTTTTTGTCATTACAAATCATCCTTTCTGGGCTATCAAGAGTTTCGGATTAGAAAAAGTCCTGTCAAAGTTTCCCGACCGAGCCAGGGCTTTTTCTTTTGCGTTTTTATTTCACAACAATTTTAACCTTAGTTCCATCTGATAATTTATCTAATTTATTACCTACAAATGAACCTGCACCGCGATTATCGGACGGTGTAATATACTTAATATCAGCGCCTGTACCACCTTCCGCACAAACCGCCATGGGAAATTCATCCCGATCAAAGCCTTTTTTTGTTGGCACATTTGCAAGAGATTGCTTTCTCCTTTCAGCCGCCCCTTTACGATCTATTGTACAAATATTTGTTTTTCCTTTTTCAATCGCTTCTTTAATGTGGGCGCCTGTCTCAGGATATTTAGAAGAAGGAAATTCTAAAACTTGCTCTATTCGTTCAAGTCCACTTGCTTCATTTCCATTCGATGCTGAGGCTTGAAATGTTGATTTACTACACCCTGTAAGCAAAACACTGGTAATCGCTAAAGCTCCAATCCATGTTTTCACCTTCAATATCTAATTCATCCCCTTTGGAAAATGATTTATTGATAATCCATGATTATAATGTGAATCGATCCATTGTTTTTCTCATCTCATCTTGCTCAATCCCAATGTATCGTAATGTTTCGGATTGTGTTTGGTGCCCAAATAACTTCATCAACGCGTATACATCTTTTTCTTGTTTGTAGTAATGATAGCCGAAGGTTTTTCGCATACTATGTGTTCCCCAATGGTCTTTATCAATCCCACAAGCAACTGCCGCTTTTCGTAGGATGGAATCTGCCATCTGTCTCGTAATCGGTTTATCTCCGACACGACTAGGAAACAACCAGTCGGAATCCGCCATTTCTTTTGTGTATTTCTCAATTTCCCGCTGTAAAACGGGATTCAAAAATACTTCGACGGTATGCTCTGTTTTCTCCATTTTTAATTTCATCATTTCTTTTCCTCTGACGTCTTTGACCC
>NZ_JBMDKC010000116.1:0-16541 GCF_057809515.1 Bacillus sp. FG16 | reverse complement strand
AGAAAAAGGCTAATGAAGATAAAGTAAAACAAGACGAAGCTAAGAAAAAAGCTGAAGAAGAGGCTAAGAAAAAGGCCGATGAAGAAGCTAAGAAAAAAGCTGATGAGGAAGCCCAGAAAAAGGCTAATGAAGATAAAGTAAAACAAGACGAAGCTAAGAAAAAAGCTGATGAAGAGGCTAAGAAACAACAAGAACAGCAACAAGAACAACAACGTAAACAGCAAGAAGAAGCTCAAAAGAAAGCTGATGAAGAAGCTAGAAGAAAAGCTGATGAAGAAGCTAAGAAAAAAGCTGAAGAAGAAGCTAAGAAGAAAGCTGATGAAGAGGCCAAGAAAAAAGCTGAAGAAGAAGCTAAGAAACAACAAGAACAGCAACATCAAAATACCGGAGGAGATACACCTCACGCAGACGGTACTGTTATTACAACAGAGTCCTAATAAACAAAAAAGAAGTCCGTTTCTCTTAACGAGAAGCGGACTTCTTTTTTGTTATCATTTTTTTTACATACAGCTTTTCTATTTCGATATACAACTGCGCTAATTGAATATAAGAATGATAATTACTCGGTTTCTTTATTATGAATGAATATCTTTCCATAAAATTAACAGGTTGCACTTTTAATTTATTCGTATTTATTTGCATTTCATTCAAACTATGAACAGGTTGCTCATTTAGCCAATAGACAACCGATAACAAGTGAGCTGCAAAAAGAATCATTGGCCCCTCAGCCTCTTGCTTATTTCTATTTCGAAACAGTATAGCAATGTCTTCATGCTTATTTTTCCATACATTCAACATCGCTGGAATACTGTTTTCAATTTCCTTCCATGGCTCATACTGTCTTTCAATATCAAATATAAAGTAAGTATTTTGTATTATTTCTTCAAAAGACTCGTCTGTATGATACTCAATTGAATTTACGCTTTCTTTAAAAAATGGTAAGCAGTGAAATTCTTTCGGTATTTCTATAACTCGCTCCATCCCTTATTTCACCTTCATTCGCTTCTTTCCTTCACGACATACTTCTAACAGTCTGCACTCCTCACATTGCGGTCGTTGTGCTTTACAATGATAACGTCCAAAGAAAATCATACGATGATGTGTAACTCCCCACTCATCCATCGGTACTTTCTTCATTAACGTTTTTTCTACTTCTAACACAGAATCTTTCCATCTACAAATCGCTAATCGTTTACTCACTCGCTCCACATGTGTATCAACAGCAATTGCAGGAATCCCAAACGCTACGGAAACTACAACATTCGCTGTTTTCCTTCCTACACCGGGTAATTTCGTAAGTTCATCTCGATCGCTCGGTACTTCCCCATTATAGTCGTCTAATAACATTCGGCATAATTTTTGAATGTTTTTTGCTTTATTTCTATACAATCCGATAGAGCGTATATCTTGTTGTAATTCTTCTAGAGAAACACTTAAATAATCTTCTGGTGTTTTATATTTTTGAAATAAATTTCTTGTCACTTTATTTACAAGTACATCTGTACATTGTGCAGATAACGCCACTGCGATTACAAGTTCAAATGGATTATCATGAACCAATTCACAATGCGCTTCTGGATACATATCCGCCATTGTATCTAAACAATAACGGATTTGCGTTTTGTTAAGCATATTTCTCCTCCTATATCACTGCTCCAACCAATTATAAAAAGGCACTTTTCCAGTAAATTTCGTCTCTTGTTTTGTCATTTGTTGTGCTCTTTGTTGATTCGCTCTAAATTTTTGACCTTGATTTTGAGCCTGATCTACCGTTTTAATTCCATTCTTTTTCCACTCAAATAAAATACGATCAATATATCGGAAATTTAGTTTTCCACTCATTACAGCTTCTCTAAGAGCCGCTTGAATTAAATTTGGATGATGTTGATCTTGGTCCTCCCACATTCCTAACGTTTCACATTCGAACGGCGAAAGTGGTCTTCCAAATTCTTTTTCAAATACTGTATATAAATTTACTTGCAGCTGTTTTTTCTCTTTTTGCTCTTCCTCTATTGATTCATCCATTAAGAAATGTAATATTTTTTCCCATAACGGTTGTAAAGAATAACTTTCGCACATCATCGCTTCTGATCTTTGTCCACCTTCTAGTGATAAAAAACCTTTTTGAATCAACGCTTGAATTACTTCCATACATTTCATTTCCGTTATCGTCATCCGTTCAGAAATCTCTGAAGGAGTCGGAAACGAATTACCTGATTCTAAAAATGTATGTACATGAAGTACAACCATAAATTCCGTCTCATTTAAACCTAATTTTTTATAATGCATCATAAGCAATTTTGGAATTGCAATGCTTCCCTGCTCAAACCAATGTAACATCATTTTCTTTTTCATCACCAAACACCTCGCTCTCTAGTATAACACACCTTTAGCTATTTCTTTTTGCCACAATTCGTCAAAAAAACCTCCCCATTAATAGGGAGGTTTTTTATATTACATGAATGAAATATACAATTAAGCTTGCACTTTACTTTTCATAAATGTATGGATGCGTTCTAATGCTTTCTCTACTTGTTCAAGAGATGTCGCATATGATAAACGAACATTATTTGGAGCACCAAATCCTGTACCTGGTACAAGAGCCACTTTTTCCTCTTCTAATAGAGCTTTTGCCCAATCATCAACTGTTGTATATCCTGATAAAGCTACAGCTTCTTTTACGTTAGGGAATAAGTAAAATGCACCTTGCGGTTTAATACAAGTAAAGCCAGGGATTTGAATTAATTTATCATAAATGATGTTTAATCTCTCTTCAAAGGCTTGACGCATTGTTTCCACAGGTTCTTGTGAGCCCGCATATGCCGCAATTGCGCCGTATTGAGCGATTGAAGTAGGGTTTGACGTACTATGACTCGCTAAGTTCGTCATCGCTTTAATAAGCTGCTTATTTCCTGCAGCATACCCAATACGCCATCCTGTCATAGAATGAGATTTAGATACACCATTAATAATAAGTGTTTGTTCTTTTAATGCATTAGAAAGCTGGGCAATTGAAGTATATTCTACGCCACCATAAATTAATTTTTCATAAATTTCATCAGAAACGATTAAAATATCATGTTCTAAACATACTTCTCCAAGCTGTTGTAATTCTTCTTTGCTATAAATCATTCCTGTTGGATTGCTCGGTGAATTAATAATAACTGCTTTCGTTTTCTCTGTAATTGCCTCACGCAGCTGCTTTGCTGTAATTTTGTACTCATTGTCTTCTAAACCTTCTACATAAACCGGCTTACCGCCAGCAAGCTTTACTTGCTCTGGATAGCTTACCCAGTAAGGAGTTGGAATGATAACTTCATCTCCCTCATCAAGTAATACTTGGAATAATGTATATAATGCATGCTTTGCGCCATTACATACAATAATTTCAGATGGATCATACGCAATACCTTGATCGCGAGTAAATTTCTTCACAATTTCTTGTTTTAACGATTGTAGTCCACCTGTTGGTGTATACTTCGTATGCCCTTCTAACATCGCTTTATGTGCAGCATCCATAATATGCTCTGGTGTATTAAAGTCAGGTTCCCCTGCCCCTAATCCAATTACATCATGACCTTCTGCTTTTAATGCTTGCGCCTTTGCTGTAATTTCTAAAGTTGAAGACGGTGTTAAAGCAGCTACTCGCTTTGCTAATTTCATTTGTAGTTCCCCCTACATCTATTTTTCAATGCTATATCGTCTTAAAAATTTCCCATCTTTAAATTCAAGATAGTAATAACTATAACGATTGTCATCATCAATATATGTAACTTCCCATAGTGGTACATCATTTTCAAAGCCTAATTTCACTTTCATAATTTCTTTCGGCTTACTTTTTGATTCCTTACTTTCATTGCCGACTTGTTCTAACGTTCTTTGTATAGCCTCTTTTTCAGAAATACCTTCGCTCTTTTTCCTTACTACAGTATCCCCTTTTTTCTCAGGCACCCAAACGATAAGTTGTTCTCCCTTTTCATCTGTACCTTGCACGACTATATATGCAGATTTTCCGTTGTAATAATCAACAGATTTCACCTTTGTAAGCTTTGCTTTTTCTTTAGCAATTTCTACAAATTTCGACTCTTTTGGAATTTTCTTTCCCATTGCTTTATTATAAACATACGCCCCATATATTCCGCTAGCAACGATAACAATAATGATTGCAAAGATCCACTTTTTCATTGTATCACTACGTTCTGTAAATCGTAAATACAGCTGTTTCTTTATCTTTTTCGTCTAATGCTAGTCCGAACATGAGGTCCTGCTCTTTTAACGTACGATTCAAACTATCAACAATTTTATACAAATCAGACGAATATTTAATACGCGTCGTTGATAGTACTTCGATTTTCTTCTCCATGAAAAAACTCCTCCGTTACACAAAAATTTCTAATTATAGAAGAACGCAATGCGGTTACAATAAGAGTACATTCTTTACAACCCCTGCTTCATCACCCATCTATTATAGCAGGACATGTACAGCAAAAAAAGGTTTCAAGTCGAAAACCAACACATTTTGTATACAAGAAGTAAGAAAAATAAAATTCCTCCTACCCACATTTTTTACGCCTGAAGTTTATAAGTACTTCAGGCGTATTTTTCTTCCATTTTTATTCATTTGATGGTTCTTCTAATTGTACTAATAATTCTTCTAATGGCCCTTCATAAAGAGGTACGTTAGGGATCGATTGTAGAAATCGTTTTCCATAGGAAGAACTCGTCAAACGACGATCTAACACTACTACCGTTCCTGTATCTGTATTCGTTCGAATTAAGCGGCCGAATCCTTGTTTGAAACGTAATATTGCTTGTGGCAGCGCTAATTTAGCGAATACATCCTCACCTTGATTTTTTAGCCACTCACCTTTCGCTTCCATCATCGGCTGATGAGGAGGCGTAAATGGTAGACGGACAATAACAAGACAACTTAAGGCATCTCCTGGAATATCTATCCCTTCCCAGAAACTGCTCGTCCCTAATAAAATTGATTTGTCGAACTCTTGAAACTTTCGAATTAAGCGGCTTCGACTTCTATTATTCACACTTTGTGTGAGTAATAAAAAACCCTCTAATTCATCATTATTTTTTAAATTCGCATACGCTTCTTTTAACATTTCATACGAAGTGAATAAAACAAGCATTCTGCCTTTTGTGGCTTTCGCTATCTTTGCAATATGTTCCGATACAGATTCAATATATCGCTCATTACTTACTTGCTTAATAAAAGGTACATCCGTTGAAACCATTAATTTCATTTGTTCATCATAACGAAATGGCGACGGAACCTTTAAAGTATTTGGAGCGAAATCATGCAAACCAAGTTCCTCTTTTATATAATCAAACGTATCGTTAACTGTTAGTGTTGCGGATGTAAAAATAACACTCTTTTTTTCTGTTAAAAATTCATCAGCAAATCTTTCACCAATATGAACAGGCTGTGCATATAGAACTGTTGAATGAATCGTCCCTTTCGTTTCAGTCTCCATCCAAGTTACATACGAATTCTTTTCTAATACGAGTAACTGTAATGATTCTGCCATCTTTCTCAGCAACTCAATTAAATGCATAAATTCACCTGTTACAACATGCATCTCCCATTCTAACTTACTTTGCAATATATCCACTTGCTTCTCAAGAGCAGTTACTACCCTTCTTAATTCATATATAAAACGATTTGTTAATTCGACGATACCATCCCACAACTTACCTTTTTCTAGTTCTGTGTTATACCTATAGATGAGCGGCATATTATTCGTTCCTTGTTCTTGCTTTGTTTGTTTAAATATAAAAGTACGTAACATTTGGAAGAGTTCATCCGCATCAAACTTAAGTTCCTTCAAACTATAACTTATCATACGGAAAGTTGAACGAGATGCTTGCTCTGATTTTTTCATCATTTTATATACTTTGGAGAGTACATCTTCTGTTTCTAGCGTCCCAAGACGAGATATAACCAATTGAAAATACATACAAGAGAACTGTTCACCCAATGTTCTACTCGCAGCTTCTTCAATATGGTGAGCTTCATCAAAAATAATATGTTCGCATGAAGCAAACAGCGGTTCTTCACTTGAAAAATCTTGAAATAATAACGCATGATTTGTGATAACGATATCTGCAAATAAAGCTTTATTCTTCGCTCGCTGGTAAAAACAACGACTAAACCAATTACTTTGCATACCGCCCGGACTATACGCATCACTACAAATACGATTCCAAAGTAACTTTCCGCCCTCAGGAATATTTAATTCGTCTCGATCACCCGTTTCAGTTTGCAATAGCCAAACTAAAATCTTTGCCTTCGTAAGTGCCATATCATAATTTTTTTCTTCCTCTTGTAAAGCATACTCAAATTTGTGTAAGCAAAGATAATGCTTTCTTCCTTTTAGAAGAGCTGCCTCAAATGAAAATGGCATTATTTTTTGTAATAACGGTATTTCTTTTTCTAATATTTGTTGTTGGAGTTGTACCGTTTGTGTACTTATAATGACAGGTTCTTCTTTTCTCTTTGCAAAATAAAGACTAGGAAGCAAATACGCAAGAGTCTTTCCTGTTCCTGTACCGGCTTCAATTAGTGAAAAACGAGAATCTCTTAACGCCGTATATATCTCTTTCATCATCAGTTGTTGACTTTCTCTTCTTTCAAACTTTGGCATATGTGATTCCAATTTATCCATCGTTTTATTCAAGAAAGCATCAAACTTTGATGGGCACGTTTCTCCAAGGTTTAAGGAATAGTTCCGCTTTTTCAGCGCAATATTTCGATGTATTTCATACTCCGCTATATCTTCTTTACCATGCATTACTTTCTTTAAAATATTTTCAGAAAGCACATCAGCTATATCACTTTGGAACACGTCGCTTAATTCATAAAGCGATTGCAACGTGACAAGTGGTAACTTTTCAATTTCATTTAAAAATTGTAAAAATAATTCCGCTGTTGCAAGAGCATCACTATCCGCACGATGTGGTTGATCATGTTCTAGTTCATGCTTCTTAGCTAAATCACGTAATTTATAACTATCAGCTGTCGGTAAAAGAATTTGAGCCAATTCAACCGTGTCGATTTTAGGACAATGTATTTCTGTATATCCAGCTTGCCTTAATTCTTCATTTAAAAAATTCCAATCAAAGTGAACATTATGCGCAACGAAAGCCGCACCTTGTAATAGCTCAACAATCATCGGGGCTACATCTTGAAATAACGGGGCTTGTTTTACAAGACTTTCATCAATCCCTGTTAATTCTGTAATAAATGGTGGGATCTCTCTTTTTGGGTTAACAAAAGACGAAAAAATCTCCAATATCTCTCCATCTTCTACTACAACAGCTGCAATTTGGGTAATTTTATCCTTCCCATCTTTCCAGGAGTTCCCTGTCGTCTCTAAATCAACAACGACATAACGCTTACTCATATATGTAACACCTCAATTTCTTACCTTTCAAACAACAATAATTTATATAATGTTACTATACCACGTTTTATCTCATCTTAATGAAAAGATGCACAAAAAAGCTATCTCCGCAATGGAGATAGCCTTTCTACTTATAATATCGTACCCGCTTTTTCAGCACCTAACATTTCAATGATTTGATTATTATCGTCTAGTACTGCAATTTTTGGTTCTTGTTTATGAATCTCTTCTTCCGTAACTAGCCCATAACAAATAATAATTACTTTGTCCCCTGGTTGTACAAGCCTTGCCGCAGCACCGTTTAAACAAACAACACCACTACCGCGTTCCCCTTTTATAACGTATGTCTCTAAGCGAGCACCATTATTATTATTTACAATTTGAACTTTTTCGTTTTCTACAATATTTACTGCATCCATTAAGTCTTCATCAATTGTAATACTACCTACATAATTTAAATTTGCCTCCGTTACAGTTGCACGATGTAACTTTGCTCTCATCATTGTGCGAAACATAGATGCTCCCCCTTATTTAACCGTTAATGTTATATTGTCAATTAATCTTACATTTTCAAACTTAACTGCAATAGCTAAAATGATTCTTCCTTCGACTTTCTCTACCATTGTTAATGACGGATATGCATATAAATCCGCATAATCTACAGTGCCTTTCGTATGCGTCTCAATATACTCTTTCACAAGATTTGTAATGATTTCCGGATTACGTTCACCTACCTCAATTCTTTCTTTCGCTATACATAGGCTGCGGTATAAATGAAGAGCCTCTTCACGTTCATCTTGTGATAGGTACACGTTACGAGAACTTTTCGCTAATCCATCTTCTTCCCTTACAATATCAACTGGTACGATTGTAACCGGAATATTGAAATCAGTTACAAATCCTTCAATTACTGCAACTTGTTGAGCATCTTTCATACCGAAATAAGCACGCGTTGGCAGCGTAATATTAAATAGTTTCATTAGTACAGTTGCAACACCAGCAAAATGACCAGGTCTTTGTTGACCGCATAATACGTCCGTGCGCTTCACAACTTCTACTGTTGTTGTTTGTTCTGTTGGATACATTTCTTCTACACTCGGATAAAATAAATAATCTACACCGTTTTCTTTTGCTACATTTTCATCTCTATTAATATCACGAGGATATCGATCTAAATCTTCATTTGGGCCAAATTGCAGCGGGTTTACAAATACACTTAAAACTACAATTTCATTTTCTTCTCTTGCCTTACGTAATAAGGTAGCATGCCCTTCATGTAAATAACCCATCGTTGGAACAAAACCAATACTCTTTCCACTTGCACGAAGTTCGTTTGTAATTTGCTGCATCTCTTGCACTGTAGTTACGATTTTCATTATTGTTTTCCTCCGTATAACACTAAGCATTCTTCCTCTTTCATTGTGAACGAATGTTTTTCTTCAGGAAATTGCCTTGTCTTTACTTCAGTAACGTATTGTGAAATCCCACGCACAATCTCCTCTTGAACAGACGTATATTGCTTCACAAATTTCGGAACACGATTCACGCCGTATGAGATAAGATCATGATAAACAAGCACTTGCCCATCTACTTTTTGTCCTGCACCAATCCCAATTGTCGGTATTGTTAGTTGCTCTGAAATAAGTTCTGCTAACTGCATTGGTACACATTCTAGCACAAGCGCTATTGCACCAGCTTCTTCACATTTCTTTGCATCTTCTATTAATTTCTTAGCACTCTCCGCATCTTTTCCTTGCACTTTATATCCACCCAACACTCCTACAGATTGAGGGGTTAAACCTAAATGCGCTACAACAGGAATTCCTGCGTTCGTCAAATATTGAATTGTTGATATAACTTCTCCAGCACCTTCTACCTTCAGTGCATGCGCCCCGCTCTCTTGAACGATGCGGCGTGCATTCACCATCGTTTCTTGTAACGATACGTGATACGACATAAATGGCATATCAGTTACAATAAACGTCTCTTTCGCTCCGCGGCGTACAGCTTTCGTATGATGAATCATATCCTCTACTGTTACAGGTACTGTTGAATCGTATCCGAGTACAACCATTCCAAGAGAATCTCCAACTAGAATCATATCAACTTCAGCTTCTTCTGCTAATTTAGCAGATGGATAATCATACGCCGTTAGCATTGTAATCGGCTCACCTTGCTCTTTCATCTTCAAAAAATCTGTTTTTGTTTTCAAAAACTACTCCTCCTTTATGCAGGAGAGAGGAGATGGCCGAAATCATATAAAAAACCCCTCTGGCCATAAAAGGGCAGAAGGGTTGTGTGTTAGTCGGCATTATTCATCCCTCTGTCCCAGTCCGTTATTGGATCAAGGCAGAATCCAAGTTATTATTTTTCGTATTACTTCGAATCATGGTGCAGTTCGCTCTGATACTGCCCACATTCGAACTAATTATAGCAAACTACAAAAGGGAATTACTACATTTTTTCGAAAAAATAATTTTTTATTCTTATTACGGTATATGAAATTTAACACGAGAGTATATATGCTATAAAGTGAAACTTTAATCACCCCTCACCAATCGGACTTTTACGGACAGCCCGCTCCCCCACCTAACTGCTTTGCTTCCGCTGAATTTTGAGGTAGGGGTCTTACTACCCGGCAAATAGCGGGATAAACTTTTTATAGATAATTCAATCCTGAAAAGATACATGTTTTTTCAACGCATGTTTAAAAAGTCCAAGTTAATTTCTTCTGTAATCAATTTAACTGTATAGTATAACTCTTAAACTAATGATGCAGGTTAATTGAGGAAAAGTACTTAACAAAGGAGAATTGCAAATGTCTATGAACAGGTGGTTATTTCGATTCAGCAGTTTGCTTGTAATGATTGTATGGTGGATGTCTTTAGGATCCTTTCATGTATTTGCCTCAGTTAATGTCGTAACACAACCTACCGATTTAACGAACGTGATTGAGGTTGAACTAAATGATGATTACTTTAATCCAAATGTCATCACGATTCCGCTTGAAGGATCAACAACATTACTATTGAAAAATAAAGGTAAAAACGAGCACACCTTTACAGTGAAAAAACTCGGCATTGACGTCGTAGTCGAGTCAGGAAAAGAAAAGAATATTACCGTGAAACCTAAAAATACTGGTACATATGAATTAATATGTCGATACCATCTCCTTAAAGGAATGGAAGGCAAAGTAATCGTCAAATAACATGCCAGGCCAACTAGACGGAAGATATCTTGAAATGAACTTTAAATATTAAATGAATTTATTATCATATTACAAATTCAACTCAAAAATATTGAAATAAAAAGAAGTTCCAAAAGAGGAACTTCTTTTACTTAATTTCAATATCTGCAGAATGAATATGATGTACTTTCCCCTCATGATCCTCCAGAAGTAATACACCATCCTCTGTGATTCCTTTTGCTAACCCCGTAATCGTCTCTCTCATCGTTCGAGCAGTAATTTCTTTCCCGATGCTCACAGCGTAACTTTCCCAAAGGATTTTAATGACAGAGAAACCATTTTGTAAATACTCTTCATATAATTTTTCTAGTTGTAAATAGATTTGTTGCATAAGTTCTGCACGAACAATCGGCTTACCTGATTCAATCGCTAATGAAGTAGCAATGTGCTGAATTTCTTCATCAAAATGTTCTTGCTTTTGATTCGCATTAATACCGATGCCCATAATAACAGCATTAATTTTATCAGGATCCGCTTGCATTTCTGTTAATATACCTACAGCCTTTTTACCTTGAATTAAAATATCATTTGGCCATTTTATTCCCACGTTTACACCTGTACATTTTTCAATTGCCTGTGCAACACTAACAGCCGCTAACAAAGTAAGTTGCGGTGCATGATGAACTGGGATTGATGGACGTAAAATAATACTCATCCAAATTCCTGTTCCTTTTGGTGAATACCATTTTCTGCTTAAACGACCTCTTCCCGCTGTTTGTTCTTCTGCTACAACGATAGTTCCTTCTTCTGCACCTTCATAAGCAAGTTTTGCTGCAATGTGCTGCGTTGATTCAACAGTTTCTTCAAAATACACTGTTCTACCAATTCGCTTCGTTTGTAGCCCTAACTGAATTTCATTAGCAGTCACTTTGTCTGGCTTACTTGCAATTCGGTAACCTAATCGACGCACAGCTTCAAGTTCATATCCCTCACTCCTGAGGTCTTCCATATGTTTCCACACGGCAGTTCTTGAACAACCAAGTTTATCACTAATCGTTTGGCCGGATACAAACTCGCCATCCGCTTCAGAAAAAACTTGCAATAACTGCTTTCTTATAGTAGATTGCATCCTTGCAGCCACTCCCTTATACGCTCTTTCTCATTAACTACGTTTCCTTGTACGATTGCTTCCTCGATTTTCTGAAGCATGTCAGCAACCCACGGACCAGGCTTTTTGTTTGCCCAGTTTAATAAATCATTACCAGTCACATTCATTTCTTGACGACTCTGGATTGGCAATGCGTGAAACATTGATTGTACTCGTTTAACAGATGTAGGGTCATAGCTTTCAATCATCGCTTCATATACTCTCTCTGCCATTTCAGCGATATGAATTCCCGTTTTATAAAGAAGGACTGTATCCCAATCCTTCTCCTTTCTAGTACGTATTGCCAATAAAACTGCAACAATATCTTTTATTTTTTTATTTGAAAACTTCCATTGACGTAAAAAAACAGATGGATGTTCTTCTCCGATACAATATAAGAAAAATGCCCACGCCTCAATATCCGTTTCGAAAGAATCCCATTTATACTGCGTAGCTTTTAACAGTCTCTCTTCTGACATTTGTAAATATGGCAAATGAGAAAATAGCTTCGTCTCTACTAATTCTTTGAGACCTTTCACACAATATGTACCAGTTAACAGTTTCTCAAACTCTACTGTAATGCGCTCAATTGCTATATGTTCTAGCAAATGCCCATACGTTTCAATCGCTTGCTTCGTTTTCGTTTCTAATGAAAAACCTAACGTGCTTACAAACCGAATACCACGCATCATTCGCAGGGCATCTTCTTGAAAACGATCAGCAGCATTTCCAACTGTCACAATTTCTCTCTGTTGAATGGCTTCCTGCCCAGCAAATAAATCAACCATTTCGCCTTCTTCTGTCATAGCAATTGCATTCATCGTGAAATCACGACGTTTTAAATCCTCTTCTAATGAACGAACAAATTGAACACTACTAGGTCTTCGAAAATCTTCATATTCGCTTTCTGTTCGAAAAGTAGTTACCTCATAAGGCTCACCATTTTCTACAACAATTACAGTTCCATGCTCAAGACCAACAGGAACATTTCTTGGGAATATAGCCATCACTTCTTCTGGTAAAGCAGATGTCGCAATATCAATATCTCCAATCGGCCTATCGATAATAAGATCTCGTACGCTCCCACCAACAAAGTAAGCCTCATGTCCTTGTTGCTTTAATGTCTCAATAATAGAACTAGCTTTTTTAAATCTTTCCATTTTTGTCATCCCTTAGTACGTCATAGTAAATCGTTTCATATTGTGAAACAATTTTTTCTGAGCGAAATTGCTCATAAACACTTTCTCTTGCTCGTTCTCCCATATTGCGGTGAAGTTCCTCGTCCTTTAATAGCTGAGTAGCTTGATTTGCCACTCCTGTTGTATCGCCAACTTCACATAAATATCCTGTTTCCCCGTGTTGAATAACCTCTGGAATACCTCCAACCCGTGTTCCGATACAAGGTACACCACACGCCATTGCTTCTAATAAAACAAGACCAAAACTTTCCTTCTCTGATAGAAGCAACATTAAATCACTCATCGCAAGTAGTTCTGCAACATTATCTTGCTTCCCTAGGAATAAAACGCGATCTTCAATATGTAAATTCTTCACTATCTGTAAAATCGTACAGAATTCTGGTCCGTCTCCAACAAGAAGCAACTTCGCATCTACTTCTTTAACAATTTTAGCAAATGCCTCAACAACATCCTGCACACGCTTCACTTTACGGAAATTCGAAATATGAATAAGTACTTTTTCACTATCACTTATACCGTATTCTTTCTTTAATTGAGACATATTACGCTTGAAATATACGCGTTCGTCTATAAAGTTATATACCGTTTGAATTTCTTTACTTGGTTTTACAAGCTCATGCGTTTCGTTAATTAATGAATGCGAGACAGCAGTAACAACATCCGATTGCTCAATACCAAAACGAATTAAATTATTTAACGACGGGTCGGAACCTAACACAGTAATATCTGTTCCATGCAAGGTTGTAACAATTTTAATACGCTCTCCGATCATTTGTTTTGCTAAATATGCACAAATTGCATGTGGTATTGCGTAATGCACATGTAAAATGTCTAAGTTTTCTCTTTGTGCAACTTCTGCCATTTTACTTGCTAACGCTAAATCGTATGGTGGATATTGAAATACAGAGTATTGGCTTACCGTTACTTCATGAAAATATATGTTTGGATATACTTTATTTAACCGGAATGGTAAACCCGATGTAATAAAGTGAATTTCATGCCCGCGTTCCGCCAATTGCTTTCCTAATTCTGTTCCAACAACTCCAGAACCACCTACAGAAGGATAACATGTAATACCTATTTTTAATTTCATTTACATCCCCCTAATAAATCAGCATGTAATAAAACCGGTTTCTTACTCATAAATCCCTCGGCATACAAGACTCCAACTTCTTTTCCAAACATCTTCTCACGAGCAATCACAGTTTCAACGTAACCTTCTGTTAACGGTGTCTTAACACCATCACTCCCTGTTGAGAACTGACTTTCATACGCTTCTAATGCTTCCACCTTTATAGAGAGGTGCTCACTTATATCTATACAAAAATTCGGTTTATGAAAACCATTAATCATATAATTATAAAAAGACTCCACACGATGTGGTGAAAGTTCCGGCATATATTTACGGATTCCTGCTGAAAAAATAGCCTCTTCCACAAGCTTTGCACAATTTGCATGATCTGGATGGCGATCTTCATAGTATGGCGCAAAAACTAGTTTTGGTTTATATGTACGGATCACCTTGACAATTTCACGTATATACTCTTCTTTCATATACAAACCACGGTCTGGCATCGCTAAATTCAGCCTCGTTTTTACTCCCATTATACGAGCTGCGACCTCTGCTTCTTCTTTTCTCAACTCTATCGTTCCATTGGAAGAAAGATCAGCTTCTGTTAAATCACAAATACCTACTTCATACCCTTGCTTTGTATATTTAGCGATGGTACCAGCCATGCCGATTTCAACATCATCGGCATGAGCACCAAACGCTAATATATGTAATCCACTCATAATTGTTCCCCTCATTTTCTTAACTTACGATAATCTAAATCTCCTCGCTCTAATGCGTGCATTAACATTTCAGCACTTGCCATATTCGTTGCAAGTGGAATCGCATATACATCACATAAACGAAGCAATGCATTTACATCCGGTTCATGCGGCTGTGCTGTTAATGGATCGCGGAAGAAAATCACCATATCTAAATCGTTTTTTGCAATCATTGCACCAATTTCTTGATCTCCACCAAGAGGGCCAGATTGATATCTTGTTACAACTAATCCAGTCGCTTCCATAATACGAAGCCCTGTCGTTCCTGTTGCAAATAATTCATGTTGTTCAAAAATTGGTTTATATGCGTATGCAAACGAAACCATATCATTTTTCTTTTTGTCATGTGCGATTAAGGCAATTTTCATCCGTTGTCTCCCCTTTAGTCGATAATATTTTCTAAACCGTACACAAGATGATCCAGGTTCATTACTGTCTCAATTGATAGTTTTACACCTGACATAAATGATGTACGATTGAATGAATCATGACGAACTGTTAACATTTGTCCATCTCCACCAAACATTACTTCTTGGTGTGCAATAAGCCCTGGCAAACGTACACTATGAATGTGAATACCATCTACATTTGCACCACGTGCACCTGCTAGTTGCTCTACTTCATTCGGATGACCTTGCTGCTTTGATTCACGATTTTGACGAATTAATTCTACCGTTTTTACAGCTGTACCAGATGGCGCATCTAATTTTTGATCATGATGCAATTCAATTACTTCAACATCTTGGAAATATTTCGCTGCCATTTGTGAGAATTTCATCATAAGAACTGCACCAATCGCAAAGTTTGGAGCGATAATTGTTCCTACTTCTTTTTCTTTTGCATTCTCTGTTAAACGTTTTAATTCTTCTTCTGTAAATCCAGTTGTACCAATAACAGAACGAAGTCCACGCTCAACTGCAAGTGTAACGTGTTGTTTCCCTACTTCTGGTGTTGTTAAATCTAACAATACATCTGCTTCTACTTCCTCTAAACAAGTATGTAAATCAGCGTAAATCGGCGTATGTAACGCTGGCATGCCAGGTAAATCAGAAATCTTCTCTCCACCATGCTTATAATCTACTGCTGCTACTAAATTAAAATGTTCCGTTCTTTCCATAAGAAGGACTGCTTCATGCCCCATACGTCCTCTTGGTCCAGCGATAATTACTTTAATTTCTTTCATTATTCTTTCTCTCCCTCATCAATACGTGTCCAGCGATCTTTATCACGTGTATTAAATTTATTCATTACAATGTTATGTGCTGTCTCTAAATCAATATTTAAACTATTTGCCATACAAATCATAACAAATAATACATCTCCAAGCTCTTCTTCAATACTATTTTCTTTTTCAGTCGTTTTCTTTGGTTTCTCACCATAATAATGATTTACCTCTCTTGCAAGCTCCCCCATTTCTTCCGTTAAACGAGCCATCATTGCAAGCGGACTGAAATAACCTTCTTTAAACTGACCAATATATGCATCTACTTCTTTCTGCATATCTTTCATCGTTTTTGCTTCCATACTATTCACCTCTAATCCTTCCTCTTTCATGTTAGCCAATTCATCGCGATTTGACAAATATTATTCCCCGCCAAACACCTATTTGCGACCCTTTTTTGGATAGACTATAATAAAGTGAAACTTTCTTTTGCGCTTTTTGCAAAAGATTAGTTGAACCAATCGGGTTCCTACGGCTGGTTCGCCTTTCTTCAGAGCTTTATCTCCTACCAGCCGTTGGAACGGGGTAAAGTGAA
>NZ_JBMDKC010000115.1:0-16635 GCF_057809515.1 Bacillus sp. FG16 | reverse complement strand
AAGAAAAAACCTTTACTATAATTGACGTTGTATGAGCTTAGCTTGATGGCGATGTACTTATATCCCCGAACTAGGAAATGCAAATCCAGACGATTTAGGGATTGCCATTTTCCATAAAGAAACAGAATATATCCATGCTGGCAACTCACAAACACTATTTACTCTTCAAAGTATTTCTAAAGTAATTACACTTGCCCTTGCCCTTTTAGACCGTGGTGAAGAATATGTATTTTCTAAAGTTGGAATGGAACCAACGGGTGACCCATTTAATTCTATTATTAAATTAGAAACGACAAGTCCGTCCAAACCCCTTAATCCAATGATTAATGCAGGAGCATTAGCTATTACAAGCATGTTAGCAGGAAAAGATAACGAGGAAAAAATGGAACGTATTCTTCATTTTGTACGTGAAATAACAGATAACCCTACTATTAATTATTCCTCTAAAGTTGCCGATTCAGAATTAGAGACAGCTTATCTAAATCGTTCGCTTTGCTATTATATGAAACAAAACGGTATTATCGATTGTGATATTGAAGAACTTATGGATTTATATACTCGTCAATGCGCAGTTGAAATAAACTGCATCGATTTAGCACGTATCGGCTTAATTTTTGCAATGGATGGATATGATCCATATAAGAAAAAACAAATTATCCCTAAACATATTACAAAAATTTGCAAAACATTTATGGTCACATGTGGTATGTATAACGAATCTGGTGAATTTGCAATCCGTGTTGGTATCCCTGCAAAAAGTGGTGTAGCGGGTGGTATTTTCGGCTGCGTAAAAGGCGATATGGGAATCGGCATTTTCGGACCGGCTTTAGATGCAAACGGAAATAGTATTGCTGGTTTTAAAATTCTTGAACTTCTTTCTGCTCAAGAAGGCTGGAGTATTTTTTAATCGCGAGTTATCCTGCTATACTAGCAGGATTTTTTATTTCACCAAAACCTCACTTTTGTCAGTTATCAATCCTCTTACAAAAACAGTGCTGAAAGTTTCTCTATATCATGCATATTTGTTCCCCCCTCCTGAATAATATAGTACAACCTAGCGCTATATGTGGAGGTGTGAAAGATGAAACTAATATTTCAAATGGGAAAACAACCTGTTCTTGAAAAAACAATCCTTCTTTTTATATTGAGTATTGTAGAAAGCTTGAAGTTAAAAGTTGTTTCACTCGACGAAGCTCACCGATACATATTCAATTTAGAAGTACTTGAATTATTAATGGATCGGAACATCGATGATCAAGTACTTGAACTTATTCATTTCGGGATGGGACTTGAAGACATTCATCATGTGCTTCCTGAAGAACTTGAGCACACGATTGAGGAATTAAAGTGGCTTTGCATCCAAGTGTTAAGTGAATACAGTATGCATGAAGAATCAGAACAATTAATTGAAGACATACGCTAAAAAGCACCTATGTAGTATGTAGGTGCTTTTTATTTATTAAGAAGTAAATATCCGATGTCGATATATGCAACTTATTCAAGTATTTCCGAGGAAATGCTCGAACATTGCTTTTCTATTTTCACAACAACTGATCAATCCCAATAAGTATTAATAACACTCCTGCAATAACCGTAGCCCATTTCCCTAAGTATGCTGCTAAATATCGTTTTCCTACATACGCAAAACCGCTTATGCAAATAAAACTAAACACCCCAGAAATAGTCGCTGTAAGCCAAAGATTTAAATTTGTTACCCCTGCATCAAACCCACCTGCAATATTATTAATAGATAATGCAACTCCTAAAACAAGTGCTTCAGAAAAACTAATTGTTTTAGAGCCATCAAAATCTGCTTTTTCTGGATCACGTAAAATTCCCATAAGTATATTATCATCTTTAGAACCTGCAGTATTTTTTTGACTCAAAAAAGGCTGACATAAAATAAACACCCCGATTATCCCTAAAACGATTGCTCCAATCAGGTTTGCTGTAAACTCTGAAATAAATAACGCAATCCAGTTCCCAAAAAATCCAGCTAGTAAAGTAAATAAAAACCCAAAGAATGCGATGATAAAATTGTTAAACCACGAAATACGAATTTTACGAATGCCATACGCAATTCCAACACCTGCATTATCTAAATTAGAAGCGATCCCGATTAAAAAAATTGAAAATAAGCCTGCCGTACTCATAAATAGTCACCCCTTTTTCTCACTTTTCAATGCATATTATGAAAATGTTGAGCAACTGTGCCTGTCTGTTTCATATACTTGTAATAAATGCTCAACATTTTTTCAACACGAAAAAAGGAGTGCCTACACTATGGCTAATGAAAACCCGAATGATCGGCTTGGTAAATTAATAAAAAAACTTTTAAAAGAACGCGCCCTGTCTATGCGCCAACTAGGAATACTTACAAATATTGATCCTGCAACAGTCTCAAGAATTATTAATGGCAAACAACCGCCAAAACAAAAACATCTACAAAAATTTGCAGAATGTCTTCAAGTTCCACCCCAATTGTTATTTGATGAAATGTACCCTGATTCTCCTCACATAAATAAAGAAAAAACGGATATGTACACATCTCTTGATACCATTCAGCAAACTTTACAATCCTCTAACTTATTCGATTTCGATTACACTACAACTCGCGTAAAACAAGAACTCGAAAATTACGAACGCTATGCCCAGACAACAGAAGGCGAAAAACGTATTCGTGACAGTTTCGCAAGCAAATTAGAGCAAATTGATAGTGCTGGTCCTTTTATTGAACAATTAACAGATATGTATCAACAATTTTGCAATGAAACCATTTCAAAGGAAGAACGTGCAGTTCTTGGGAGCGCATTACTTTATTTCATTTTATCGACAGATATTATTCCCGACTATCTCTTTCCAATTGGCTATTTAGATGATGCGATTGCCGTTGAATTAGCAAAAGAGAAATTACTTGAAATGAAACGAAAGACATAGCAAAATAAAGAACTATTTCAGTTGTTTATATTCAACTCTGAAATAGTTCACTAGAAAATCGTACAAGTATACATACTCGTACGATTTTACTATACAACTCTATTTTTTCGTGTGGCACCATTCATATATAAATGCTGTTATCACTTTTGTAAATTCAATTAACTGTTCAACTTCAACTTTCTCATTTACAGAATGTGCTTCTTCTAATGTACCTGGTCCATATATAATCGCTGGAATATGAAACTCACTAAACCAACCGCCATCAGTTACCGTTGCAGACATATCTAAAATTGCATTTTTTGATAGAATAGACTCGTGTACTGAGCTAAGTTTTTTTACAGCTTTATGTTCACTATCTACTTCTAATGAAGGGAAAATTTCACCACGATCTACAATCATTGATTCTCCGCCCCACTTAAATTGTGGCGGATTTTCACTTAACCATGGATCGGCAGCTGCCACCTTTCCAATATACTCTTCAATTTCGTTTATTATTTGTTCATGTGTTTCATTCGGATAGAAGTGCACTGTTATCCACAATCGGCACTCATCCGCAATAAACGCCGCATGCCTTCCTCCCTCAATAACAGCTGGATTAATTGTTGTTGTTCCAGATGGATAGCCTTCATATATTTTCATAACTGCCCAGTGGCGCTCTAATTCTTGTAAGCTTTGTACAATTTTCATCATTTTTTCAATCGCACTCGCTCCAAATAGACGTCCTCCAGCATGGATCATTTGTCTGCGCGTTGCATCATGAAACGTTTGCGGACTTTTCACTGTAATCCATCCAGTAATGACACCGCCTTGCCCTTGCATATGTAAATCGCTCGTATCCACTACTACTGCAAAATCAGCATCGTAACCCCTTTTGCAGCATTGAAGTGTACCTGCTTCTCCAACTTCTTCTCCAATTACCGATTGAAAAGTTAAATCTCCAGGTAATTCAATACCAGCTTCTTGTAAAAGTTGAATGGCAAATAGCGCTCCAGCCAGCCCACCTTTCATATCTGCTGCGCCACGTCCAACTAACCAGCCATCTTTTATAAATGGATCAAATGGATTTGTTTCCCACGCCTCATCTGCTGACACTTCGGCTACATCCATATGTCCATTAATAATAAGACTTTTATATGAGTCACTTTTTATCCCTTTTTTTACCCCAACAACATTCGGATCATTCGGATATACATCCCATTTATCAATACTAAAATTTCGTTTGCTTAAAAACTCTGCAACAAATTCTTGCGCTTCATTTGTATTTCTCGCTGGCGGTGCTGGTGTTTCAAAACGAATTAATGTTTTTGTAAGTTCCAACAATTCCTCTTTCCTTGAATCTATTTGTTTTAACAACTGCGAAACTTCTGGATTCATCGCTAACTCCCCTTTGCATACATAGTATGTTTCCAGCTTTATTTTCACAAAAAAAGAGACTGTTTACAATTTTACAGTCTCCTAATTAATCACTATTATAAACTCTCTACTTCCGTTGTATTTGTCTTTTCAATATGCTCCACATTATTTCCCTTATTTCTTGTAGCACGATAAAACAGTAAACAAACAATCATAAATGGAATACCACAATACAATGCCATTCTTTGTTCTGGAATAAAGGCCATGCCAACGATTACTGTTAAATTTAATACTAACGCAAGAAGTGGTACAAATGGATACAATGGTGTTTTAAATTTCAAGTCCTTAACATCCCCGCCCCGCTTCATGTATGACCTTCTAGCTAATAAATTTGATAAAGCAATAGATGCCCAAACTAGTATCGCTCCGAATCCAGCGATAGAAAGCAGCCATAAATAAACTGTATCTTCCGCATAAATACCTGATAGTAGTGAGAGACAACCTACAATTGTGCTTACAATCAATGCATAAATGGGAACACCGTTTTTAGATAACTTGCCAAAAATCGGACTAATCATTCCTTGATTAGACATAGACCATAGCATACGCGAAGTTGCATATAATCCTGAATTCGCAACGGATAGTACTGCTGTAATAATAACGAAATTTATAATATCTGCTGCATAAGGAATACCAATTTTATCAAATACAACTACGAATGGACTTTCTATTACTCCCGCTTGCTGCCAAGGGAATAGTCCAGCAAGAATAAAAATAGATAGTACAAAGAAAACAAGTATACGCCAAACTGTATTGTTAATTGCCTTCGGGATCGTTTTCTCTGGATTTTCACTCTCACCTGCTGCAATACCAACTAATTCTGTTCCTTGGAAAGAAAAATTAACTGCAATCATTGTAATTAAAATGGCTGATAATCCATTTGGAAACAATCCACCATAATCAGTAAAGCTAGAGAACATTGGCGCTGGTTCATTTCCTTTCATATCTAGAAAACCAAACATTGCTGCCCCGCCCAAAATAATAAATGCAATAATTGTAATTACTTTAATACTTGCAAACCAAAATTCCACTTCCGCAAAACTTCTTGAAGATAACGCATTAATAGCAAAGAGCAGTACCGCGAAAACTACACACCAAATCCATGACGGTACATCAGGAAACCAACGTTTCATCAAAATACTAACTGCAATTAATTCAATACCTATCGTAGCAGACCAGTTTAACCAAGACATCCATCCCACTACATAACCTGCTGCAGGAGAAATATGCTTTGTCGCATACGTTTGATAAGACCCTGCGTCAGGCATCGCAACCGCTAACTCTCCCAGACAGAGCATCGTTAAATACATTACAAATCCACCGACAAGATACGCTACAATTGCTCCTCCAGGTCCAGCTTCATGAATCGTATAACCTGATCCTAAAAAAAGTCCTGTACCAATAACTCCACCGAGTGCAATCATAAATATGTGCCTGCTTTTCAATTCTCTTTTTAATCCTTGGTTTTGATCCATCATATAAATCCCCCCTTTTCACTTTGCCAATCCATTTAATGTAAGCGCTTTTAAAATTATTCACCGTAAAAATAATGATTTAAAAGAGCAAAAATACACATCACTTACATTAATCACTGCCTGTTACTAAAAGATCATCCCTTACTGTTATTAATAACTTTTGATCAGCAATAGCTTGTCCTTCTACTACTTCTAATGATTCAATATAACCACTGATTCCTATCTTAATTTCTACTTTCTGTTTATCTATCGTTTCAATTAACGCTAATTTCTCCCACTCGTATACGTAAGAACTTTCCGTAACAAATAACTTCTCTACTTTTCCATAACAAGGACTATACACACCTTCTATAACTGTCTTCACTTTATAAATTCCTCCCTCTTATTAATTGACACTGAAACGTTGTATATCCTATAAAAATTCATATTCTCCCCTCTAGAGATTTCGAATATTATTTATGCAAAATGCGTACCAAGTCTCTAATTCATATATTAAATGAGCGTTTTACACAAAAAAGCGTGCACAACCGCAAAATTTTTCTATCATTTGAAAAGTTTTAAAAGGAAAATAGCAAAAAAATTTTGCGATTTTATAAGAATTTTAATAAAATTATAAAAAGTAAGTCTTCATAGGGTGAAATGAGGAGAAGATAATCTATGCGTACAGAAGACATTAATTTTAAACAGATCATTGAAATGAATATGCTATATGAAACTTTACTCAATGAACTCGATATCGGGATTCATATTATTAATGAGGAAAGTAAAACGATTATCTATAACCGCAAAATGATGGAAATTGAATCAATGGAACGCTCAGATGTATTATATAAAAGTCCTTTAGAAATATTTGCATTTGAAGAAAATAAAAATAGTACTCTTATAGAGGCATTAAAATTAGGAAAAACAAACAAAAATATAAAACAAACGTATTTTAACAATAAAGGACAAGAAATTACAACGATTAACGATACTTTCCCTATAATAGAAAACGGAAAAATTAAAGGCGCTATTGAAATATCAAAAGAAATTAGTAACTTAAAGCAAACAATAAGAATGGGCCCTTCTCGAAAACAAAGCACTAAATTTACCTTTGATCACATAATTGGTGATTCTGAAGCTATTCAATCAATCATTACTGAAGGAAAAAGAGTAATTCGTACATCTTCCTCCATACTTCTAGTAGGAGAAACAGGAACTGGGAAAGAGCTATTTGCACAAAGCATCCATAATGAAAGTCAGCGTTCAACAAAACCCTTTATTTCACAGAACTGTGCCGCTATACCTGATACACTCATGGAAAGCTTATTATTCGGTACAAACCGAGGTGCATTTACAGGAGCTATCGATAAAGCTGGTTTATTTGAAGAAGCGAACGGAGGAACTTTGTTATTAGATGAAATCAACTCATTAAGTCCAGCACTTCAAGCGAAGTTACTACGAGCTATACAAGAAAAAACAATACGAAGAATCGGAGGCACACACGAAAAAGAAATTGATGTTCGTATTATAGCAACTATCAATGAAGATCCTTTCGAAGCCATCGCACATAATCGATTAAGAGAAGACTTATATTACCGATTAAGCGTCGTTACTTTATGTCTTCCGCCTTTACGTGAAAGAAAAGAAGATATTCCAGCTCTTGTTCAGCACTTTATTGAAAAATATAATACTCAATTCGGGCTCAACGTAACCGATGTAGATGTAAATGTAAGAGAATTTTTCTATGCATACGATTGGCCTGGAAACGTACGGGAGTTGGAACATATAATTGAAGGTTCCATGAACTTGATAGAAGATGAAACCATCATTACAGCGTTTCATATGCCTACTCGCTTTCGTGAACGAATAAAAACAGAATTCAATATGCAACATGCACTAACTAATCACAATACTGATGCACCTAAAACTTTAAAACACACAATAGAAAAAATGGAAAAGAACTACATTAACCAAATTCTTAAAGAGAATCATGGCAACATCTCACAAGCTGCAAAATTTTTAGGATTAAGTAGGCAAAACTTACAATATCGAATTAAAAAACTGCATTTACACATATGAAATAAACATGTCTCCAAGTATAAAAACAACTTGGTAAAATATGTTATAATAAACATATAACATGCTAGAAAGGGGCTATATATATGGGTAATGATAAAAAATTAAAGTTATTACAATACTTATACTTTTTCCCTGCCATGCTCTGTATGATGTTATTCATTAATGCCGATGTAAGCAGCTCTCCTTATGCAAAGCTATTAGGAACAATTTTTGGCTCCTTTGCAGCTATTATGCTTGCTGCTTTTTGGAATTTGAAGCTACGTATAAAAAACGATAAATCTTCGTAATACTAAAAAAATCGAGCTACTTAGCCCGATTTTTTTATTTGCCATTAAAACTCAACATTCTCTAAATACAATCCACTTGCCTCAGCAAGACAATTAATTTGATTGCGCTGCTTTTCTTCTAAAATGTTTGGAATTGCTTCAGCATCTAATTGTCCTAATCCAACTTCAATTAATGCCCCAACAATTTTTCTTACCATATTATGAAGGAAGCCGTTACCACTTACTCTAATTTGTACAAACCCTGCCTCTTCCATCACATCAAGTGTATATACTTCTCGAACCATAGATTTTTTCTTTGATTTCGCATTTGAAAAAGCAGTAAAGTCATGTGAACCAACTAAATGTTTTGCAGCTGCTTTCATGCTTTTCACATTTAATTTTTTATTCACATGCATGCTGTATTTACGCATAAATGGATTTGTATGCTCTTCATTCCAAATTTTATACAGATATGTTTTTGCTTTAGAGTTGTAACGAGCATGGAAGCGATCATGTACTTCTTCCACATCCGTAATGCTAATATCATTGGGTAAATATTGATTTAAATATTTTTTCACTTTATGTTCCACTAACTTCTCATCACTTTGAAAGTTAGCAACTTGATTCAAAGCATGTACACCAGCGTCTGTTCTACTACAACCGATAATTTCAATTTCTTTTCCGATCATTTCAGATATGACACTTTCGATTTTTCCTTGAATCGTATTATCGTTATTACCGAGACGTTGCCATCCTTTAAAACGTGCGCCGTCGTACTGAATCGTTAATTTATAATTATGCATAATATTCTCCTTCATAGAAAATATTCCCTCATACCATGAGGGAATATTAATAAACTTTACTTTCTAACAAGCTTCACTACATTTTCTACGTGAGCTGTATGCGGGAACATATCAACTGGTTGCACATACTCCACTTCATAGCTCTTCATTAATGCTTGTACATCACGTGCTAATGAAGAAGGATTACAAGACACATACACAACTTGTTTCGGCTTCACCTTTAAAATTGTTTCCAGTAATTTATCATCGCAACCTGTACGTGGTGGATCGACAACAATTACATCTGGACGCCATCCTTCTTTTACCCATTTCGGTAACCATTGTTCAGCTTTACCTGCTTCATATTTCGTATTTGTAAATCCGTGACGCTTCGCATTTTTTCTTGCATCTGCAATCGCTTCTGGAATTACATCCATACCACGTACTTCCGCTGCATCATTTGCAAGCCAAAGACCGATTGTACCAACACCACAATACGCATCCACAATCTTCTCATTTCCTGTTAAAGCAGCTGCTTTTTTTGCTTCATCATATAACACAACTGTTTGTTCTGGATTCAACTGGAAGAATGCACGTGCTGATAATTCAAATGATAAATCACCAAGTGTTTCTTGAATTACTTCTTTTCCAGCTAATTTAAATGTTTTATCACCGAAAATAACAGATGTTTTACGCCAGTTTACATTTTGCATAATTGATTTAACAGCTGGCATCTGTTTTTGTACTTCTGCAATAAATTGTTCTTTATTTGGCAACTCTTCTTTTGTTGTAATAAGTGTAACTTGTACTTCCCCTGTTTGAACTGCAGTACGTGTCACAATTGTGCGTACTAAACCTTTTTGTTTTTTCTCATTGTAAATAGAAACATTTAATTTTTCTAATATACGTCTTACAACTTTTGTCGCTTCATTCGTTGCTTTATGTTGAATCATACAATGGGCAATATCAATTAACTGATGTGAATTTTGTTTATATAGCCCTGTAATAACCTTCTCGTCTTTACGCCCCACTTGTAATTGACTCTTATTACGATAATGCCATGGATTTTCCATGCCAAGTGTCGGACGAATTTTTTCTTCCAAACTGTTATTCATGTACTTCTCAAATGCTTGTACAACAATATCACGTTTTTGATTTAATTGTTCTTTATAATCTAAATGTTGTAGCTGACAGCCACCACACTCCTCGTATACTGGACATGGTGCTTTCACACGATGTGGTGAAGCTTTACGAACTTTTTTCACTTTTGCTTCAGCGAAGCCACGCTGAATTTTCGTTGTTTCAGCAACAACTTCTTCTCCTGGTAATGCTCCTGGAATGAAGACAACTTGTCTCTTAAAATAACCAACGCCTTCTCCGTTAATCCCAAGACGTTTAATTGTCACAGGAAATGTTTGACCAACTTCCAACTTACTCTCATGTTGTTTTTGTATCATTATTACACCTCTACTCTATACTTTTCCATAAATATAACGCTGCATAACTGCAGTATGGTTCACATTCTTGTTTCACGTTTTCTAAAAACGCATCACTCGGTTTATCATCTAATTGAAATACACCTTGTACTGCACGCTGAATCCCGATGTCTGCTTTCGGAAACATATTTTTCCGTCCAAGCCCAAACATTAAAAAGTTTTGCACTGTCCATGCACCAATTCCCCTAATTGGCAACAATTGTGCCCCAACCTCTTCTTCCGTCCCATTTTCTATACTCGCTAAATTTAATGTACCACTGACAATACTTCGACCTAATCCTACTATATATTCAGCTTTTCGCTGACTAAACTTCTGCTCTCTCAATTCTTCAATTGAAATATTTGCTACTATTTCCGGAGTCGGGAAAAAGAATACACCGTTCTTTTCTGTTCCATACCGTTTCACAAATTGTTCTGTTAACACAGTAGCAAATTTCAAATTTATTTGTTGATGAATGATACAGCGAAGAAGACAAGCAAAATAATCAAATTCTAACATAATTGGAGTATAAGCATATGTTTCAAATAGTGGACGTAATGATGTGTTTAAAAAATGATTTTGTATATCTTGAAACGGTTCATTCCAATGAAAAATGTCCCTCATTCGTTTCATGACTTTCTCCGGATTTCCTGTCTGACTAGAAATCCAAAACTGTGGATTTTGAACAGTACCAATCCCTTGTAAGCGAACAATAACCTGTTCCTCGTCTATACAAAGCGGGATATAAATGACTTTCTCATCTAATTGAATGACGTTAAGAGGATCAAAAGATAAACGTTTTAATACTTCTTCAAAATGATACGGATACTCTAACGTAACATGTTCGCTCCACATACGTTTCCCCATCCTTTTTACACATCATTATAGCATGAGAAAACCGTAAGCATACATGCTTACGGTTGATTGCCTTTTACTAAGTCATCTAGACTTTTAAAATGATACCCTTTCTCGCGCAAATCATCAATGATTTTTGCAAGTGCTTCTGCATTATCTTTTGATATTGCATGAAGTAATAAAATAGATCCTGGATGAATCATCGTCATTACATTATTATGTGCGTATTGCCATCCTCTTTGTTGATCCACTTTCCAATCTAGAAATGCGAGTGACCAAAACACATTATAATAGCCCATTTCTTTCGTAAGAGCCAATGTTCTTTCACTAAATACGCCGCGCGGAGGGCGTACATATTTCACTTCTTTTTGTCCAGTTACTTTTTTGATTTCTTCCGTTACACTCGTTAATTCTTCGCGAAGTTTCTCATTATTTACCGCTGTGAAATCAGGATGACTCCACGAATGATTTCCAATAATGTGTCCTTCATCCTTCATTCTTAATAGCAAATCTTTTTGCGTTTTAATGTAATGCCCTGTTACAAAGAAAGTTGCCGGTACTTTTTTCTCTTTTAATACATCTAAAATTTGGCCTGTGTATCCATTCTCATATCCATTATCGAACGTTAAATAAATATCTTTTTTCTTTGTATCCCCTAAATAAAATCCACCATTCTTTTGTAGTAAATCTGTATATAATTTCCCTGCATCTGGTACTGTTTCATTTTTAGGACGCGGGATTCCCCAGTTATGTGGAGTATTTGTATAAGCCAATGTTGAAACTGGAACAAGTGCCATCATAATTGAAAAAATGAGACCGATATATAACCATTTATATTTCATAAATAGTCTCCTTTCCATATATAATCGTACCTGTAGTTTCTGTTTTCTTACTTACTTTCATGCTGTGCATGTTTTTCTATATATACCAAAAAATGCATCTCGAAAGATTCGAGATGCATTTTTGTTTATTTAAATACCGGCTCTTTAAAGCTCGCTAATTTTTCAAGTGATGTTTTATCAACATCTGCATGTAAACTATTACCATGAGAGTCCATCGTTACAACTGCTTTAAAACCTTCAATGCGTAAATGCCACATTGCTTCTGGAATACCAAATTGTAAGAAATCAACATCTTTCACTTCTTTAATACATTCAGCATAATATTGCGCCGCACCGCCAATTGCGTTTAAGTACACGCCGCCGTGTTCTTCTAAAGCCGCTAATGTTTTCGCACCCATACCGCCTTTTCCAATAACAGCGCGAATACCAAATTTCTTCATAATATCGCCTTGGTACGGTTCTTCACGAATACTTGTCGTTGGACCTGCCGCTTTAATTTGCCAATTGTCATTGTCATCTTTCACAACAACTGGACCACAGTGGTAAATAATTTGTCCATTTAAATCTACTGGACAATCATTATCCATTAAATGCTTATGGATTGCGTCACGACCTGTATACATCATGCCATTAATTGTTACAACATCACCAACGCGAAGTCCACGAATTTGCTCTTCTGTAATTGGTGCTTGTAATACAATCTCACGTTGCTCTGTTTTTTCTTGTGCTTCATGCTGAAGTGTATCTTCACCTTCTTGATATAACCAATCCATAATTTCACCTGTTTCAGGATGGATTGTTACACCTAGGCGGCGATATGCCCAGCAATTATACGCCACAGATACGTAGAAGCTAGCCGGCAGGCGGTTATACACGCCAATTTTACAGCCCAGTAAAGTTGTTTCTCCACCAAATCCCATTGTACCAATGCCAAGCTTATTCGCATTTTCTAATACGTACTCTTCAAGTTGTTGTAACTCTGGTACTGGATTGACATCATCTAATGTACGGAATAATTGATTTTTGGCTAATTCATAACCTGATGTGCGGTCTCCCCCGATACCAACACCAATTACACCAGCACTACATCCTTGACCTTGTGCTTGGTATACTGCATGAAGAAGGCATTTACGAATTCCTTCTAAATCACGGCCAGCTCGTCCAAGTCCTTCTAGTTCACACGGTAAGCTATATTGAATATTTTTATTCTCACAGCCACCACCTTTTAGGATTAAACGTGCATCAATATAATCTTTTTCCCATTGTTCAAACTTAATAACCGGTGTACCTGGTCCTAAATTATTTCCACTATTGTCTCCAAAAAGAGAGTCAACAGAATTTGGACGAAGTTTACCATCTTTTGTCGCCCGCTCAAGCGCATTATAGATAGCTTCCTTCAACTTTAATTGATTCACACCAACTGGTGTATAAATTTTAAACGTTGGCATCCCTGTATCTTGGCAAATCGGTGAGATGTTATCATCAGCCATTTTAATATTATTTGTAATTGTGCCAAGTGCCATCGCAGAACGAGTCCCTGCATTTTCTCGCTCTTTCGCTTGTTGAATCGCACGACGAACATCTTTCGGTAAGTTCGTTGACGTTTCAACAATTAGTTGATACATGCTTTCTTGAAGCTTTTCCATTGTTACTTCCCCCTCAATTGTGAACGCTACCAAAACGTTATGAGATGAAAATTCCATTGTTATACTCTTCAGCTTTTTATTTATTTCATGCTATTAAAGGATAAATGAAATTTTTCACAACTTGATTATACCTTTTTTTCTACCGTCCTTCTATTATCCGTACAGAAAAAGGCTACCAATTTTGTATTGGCAGCCTTTTTAATATATTATTCGTCTTTTTTAAATTGCTCACATTTTAATTCTAATTCATCTAACATCGCAAGAAGACGATCTACATCTTCTAACTCTACTTCTTCAGGTTCAATTGTATCAATTACTTCAATGAACATATTTAAACGTTCTTTTAAATATACTAATTGTGTATCTTTATCTTGAATTGCTTTTCCCATGAAGGCACTCTCCTTTTAATTCGAGTTGCTTTTATTATACCGCAAAAATGATTGCTATGGGCATGAAATTTCATCAATTTTGTCACAGTCCTCCACTATAATGTAAGCCCTCTCTCTTTTCACGCTAAAAAGTTTCACTTTATAAAAAGCACATATTCTTCTATTATAGAGAATGGACAAATTGTTATTTCAATAGTCAAAGGAGTATTTCATATGACGATATCACAAAAAATGAAGCCGATTACTCCTTCTTACGATCCATGGGAAGCGTATATGGACCTTGAAGAGTACGGCAAACTACTATTAACAAATGTTGAATTTACAACGACGACGTTATGCAATATGCGCTGTGAGCATTGCGCTGTTGGTTACACGTTACAGCCGAAAGACCCAAATCCGCTTCCGATGGATCTTTTATTAAAACGATTAGATGAGATTCCTCATTTACGTTCTTTAAGTATTACTGGCGGAGAACCTATGCTTTCAAAGAAATCCGTCGACAACTATGTAACACCACTCTTAAAATACGCCCATGAACGAGGCGTTCGCACTCAAATCAACTCTAACTTAACTATAGATTTAGCACGTTACGAACAAATTATTCCTTATTTAGACGTGTTGCATATCTCTCATAACTGGGGAACAATTGATGACTTCGTTGAAGGCGGATTTGCAATGATGGAGCGTAAACCTACTTACGAACAACGTGCAAAATTATTCGAAAGAATGATTACAAATAGTAAGGCTCTATCAGATGCAGGTGTACTTGTATCGGCCGAAACAATGTTAAACAAAAGAACTCTACCACATATTGAACATATTCACCGTCAAATCGTCGAAGAGATGGGCTGTAAACGTCATGAAGTTCACCCAATGTATCCAAGTGACTTCGCGAGTAATCTAGAGATTTTAACAAAAGCTGAAATTCGTAATGCAATTGAGCATTTACTAGAAATTCGCGATGAAAATGTATGGATGTTATTTGGAACGTTACCTTTCTATGCTTGTAGCGATGACGAGCGAGACATTGCCACATTTAAAAAATTACAAGAGAGCAAAAATGTCACTGTTCGTAATGATCCAGATGGCCGTTCTCGTTTAAATGTAAATATTTTCGATGGAAATATTATTGTGACGGACTTTGGTGATGTTCCACTTCTAGGAAACATACAAACAAACACATTACAAGAAGCATATGACAAATGGAGTGCTTCAAAAACAGCAAAATCATTAAGCTGTCACTGTCCTGCAGTAAAATGTCTTGGACCAAATGTTCTTGTAAAAAACAGCTACTATCCGACAGAAGATTTCTTATCAAAAACAGCAAACATTACATTATAAAAAAACGTCAGCTTATAAGCTGACGTTTTTTTATGTTATTGCGAGTGGGAAGAAGAAATGAATTTAAAAAATAAATGATCATGAATTGGAATCGCCGCTCCAATTCCTTGAGAAGTAATATTTTTCACAACAAGTCTTTTTTGATTTCCCTTTAATACAAGATACACTTCTCCAAATGTTACTTTTCCCTTTTCATTTACTGCTGGTGTATAAGCGTATAAATATCCGAGTTGACTCGGACTAATATTATACACACGCTCATGTCCAGTACCATAACCAATAGTTGTTTTAAACGAAAGGGGCAATTGTACTTTTTCAAGCGCTTTGAGAAGCATCATTTTTTTCACATCTGCAGCATCTTTCATATCTGCTGTTAAATCGCCTTCAACCGTCTTTTGTGTTTCTTGCTTATAGCGAAGTGGATACAAACGGTCTCCTCCGCGATTATCATACACATTTCGATTCACTTGTTTATATTCCCAATTAATCGATGTGTCTACTGATTCATAATGTAAAGCCCATTGACCTAAATAAATTTTTGCCCGATACCCTACTGCAAGCGGCGCATTTGAAATTGTCGTTTCATTAAACATCCGAATTAAGTCTGGATTTTCAATTTTAATATTAGCTGTTTTCAATAGTTCTTGAGCAAACTTACTCGGCTGTAAACGTGGCAAATCTTGCGCATCATTTGGGAATGTATTGTCTTTTGAAATATTTAAAACAGATGAAGGCATTTTTGTTCCTACTGTTGTCTTTGCAAAACTCATGTTAGGAAATAATAAAATAAACGAGACCATAGTTGAAAGACATATGCTGTATACTCGTTTCACCTGTCTGGCTCCTTCCTATGTAAAGGTATATATACTACTTCATTTATTGTTTTCTCTGAGCACAATTGTTATGCCTATTTTTCATAATAAATAAAAACCAATTCCCATAATGACATACGCCGCTAGTAAAGTGCCGCCTTCAAACCAGTTTGTATCTCCATCATTGGAAATCGCAATCGTTAAGAAAACGGCTGTAATCATAGACACAAGTTCTGGTATGGTAAATACTAAAGGCATCCTCTGCGCGAAGAACATAGATAGCAATACTATATAAGTTCCGTTTAATGTTTTAACATCGATAAAAGTGTCTATACTGCTT
>NZ_JBMDKC010000114.1:0-16643 GCF_057809515.1 Bacillus sp. FG16 | reverse complement strand
TAACGTTTTTTTGTACTTGGGGGTAGTAAAAAGGCTTAAGTTGATGGGCATGGGAACGACAGCTAGTACAGGAGTAATGGAATGTATATTTGTTTCCACTAAATTTTCATAAGATGCCCACGTTTGAAACCAGTCGAAAATAGTAGAAAGGTAATTCGGAATTTCGATAGTTTCATGTGAAACATTATGCAATAACTGGTTCTGTTTGATATGTATAGGCTCTATTCTCGTTTGTAGAATGCAATCGAATATTGAAATGTTTTCTTTTAATTGTAATTGGTTTGTAATAAGCTGCGGTAGACCGATAGGGTGGACTCCTATATTTATATAAAAGTCATCTCCAAACTGGCTTTTTTGTATGTTAATGAGCTTATAAAATCTGTTTTCAGCTTTGAAAAATGTATGTCTTTTTTTCTTAAAGCCGAGTGGTTTTAAAGTGGCGTGTAAATTTGTAATGAAATCTCGATCCTTTTTAGAGCGAGACTTATTCTTCGTCATATTCATACGTAGTTAAGTTTTGTAAGAAACTTTCAAAGTTAGGTGCTAATTCAATAATTTCCTCAAACTCATTATCGATAAATATAACTGGGGGATTTTCAGCTACATTTCGATAGTCTAATGCAATCCATGTATGTCCATCACCAGACAAGAGTACGATATTCTCAGGCATTTCCCATTCCTGAATTAAATAACGGCTCTCTAAAATACTAGATTCATTTTCATCAAAAGAAATGCCATATAAGCCAGAAACATTAACGTGATCGTCTGCCCAAGAATTCGGCTCTGAAGTAGGGTGAGTATCAAGACGAAGAGTTCCCCCATTTTGTTCTTTTAGAAGGTTTATGTATGATTCTGGAAGCTTTACGTTCAGTACTTCTTCTGCTTTTTTGATTAGTTCATCGTTAAGGGGTGCTAGTTTTAAATAGTCATCGTCTGCCCAAATTGTACTCTTCATATTCGGTCACCTCAAATAATAGTTTTAAGAATCTTATGTCATATATTATAGTTAGTTTAGATAACACGCAATAGAGGGAGGGACGGAGTATGGATGTGTATGAATACCTCGATCACGTAAATTCTAAAGAAGATTTATTAAAATTTCTTGTATACCTCCAAAAGGATTTTAAAGTGAATAAAGATGAATGGGAAAATGTAGAGGTAGAGACTTATTTAGAGGCATTAAATAGTTGGTTAGGTTCTTGTGAATCGGTTTATATAAATCAAGGAGAGAAGTTTCCAGAAAATATTCCATGGAAGTTTATTGCTCAAATGTTACTTGCGGCAGCTCATTATGAATAAAATTAGATTTTAAAAAGATAGAATGGAGAAGATAACATGATTAACCATAATAAAATTAAACAACTTTTAGCACATGTAGATCGTGCTGAGGATAATGAAATTGAGCTAGAGTATGAATCTGAACCTATGACGATAGAATTGTTTAATAGTGAAGAAATAGAAGAAGGGCAACTTGGTTATAGTTTTGATGAAGAAGGACAAAGCTTAGTCGGGAATGAAGAAGGAGATTGGAAAGAAGGATGGATTGTAATAGGGATAGATTCATATCTTGGAGACCCGATTTTTGTAGATAGTAATGATGAGGATTGTCCGGTTTATACAGCTATGCACGGTGAGGGAGACTGGGAGCTGGAATGTATAGCGGAACGTATAGAAGATATTATTGAGAAAGTGAAGGGGAATGTGCGAGAAATAAAATAGTATTTCAATGTGATTAAGAGGGAGGAAATAATGAAAAAGTTTCAAATCGAACTAAATAAACTGCCGACAGAAAATGCTGGAGAAATAGTACTTAGTATAGATGAGAGAATTGTGTTTGAAGAAAAAACAGACATAATAGGACCGATTTGTCAGTTGTTTGATGCTTGTATCGAGGTTTTTAAATATGATGACGCTACAATTTTTTTAAATGAATATGAAAAAAAGATGGAATTTAAGAAGAAAGATGGGGAGTTTCTCATTATTAATCAGAGAGGCAAGAAGTTAGCTAGTGTTGATAGCGAGCAATTTTTACGAGTACTCTTTTCGTTTCTTAAAAAGGAGATAGGGCAGATTTACATGAGTGGAGTTGATTCTTTTCGAATCAAAGATGCTTACCATAGAATGTTAGAAATTGATCCATTTGTTCCTAAACTTGTAAATGGAAATGACGAAATTATGTATCGAACTTATCATTCTACAAGTGACAAGTATGAATTAAAATGGAAGTATTTAAAAGGGAGAGAGGTTGAACCGATATTTACTCCGGTACTATCTCATGATAAGAAGAGTATCTTTTATGTAGAGGAAAATAACCACAGAATTCGTAAACTCGATAGTGAAACGAAAGAAGAGATTTGGCAGTGCCGTATTCCAATAGTAGAAGATTGTAATTGCATTACTGTGAATGGTGTCGTAATTATTTGGCATGCAAATAGATTTGGAGAAAGTATTGCGAAATTGTATGCTATTTCATCAAGTTGTGGAGAGCTTCTATGGGATTTAGAAATAGAAGGGCATATTATACAAGATGTAAAAACTACGGGAGAAGAGTTACCACGTTTACTAGTTATTACACAAGAAGGCTACAATGTTTTATTAGAGCTTGAAAGTGGAGTAAAAGTATGGGAAAAGAATGTTCGAGTCGGAGGAGAAAAATTGCAGTGCCATCTTGGCCCAGATTACTATGTATTAGCAGGGAATCCTTTTGATGAAGATGGCGAAGTTGATGCATATAGTAATGTTGCAATTGCCATTCAATTATTAAACGCTTCTACACTATGGAAACAAATGATTGAAGATTGTAATCCAAATGAACCAGTTACTTTAACTAATGAACATTTTATATGTGTAGCAATAGAGGTATTACAAAAGTGGGAATATGGAAAAGAAGGTTGTAACTTAATTTTCGAAAAAGCTTTTGATGAGGTATGGTACGCTTGCATTGGATCAACGGAAGCGACAATACTATTAACAAGAACTGAGTATGGATATGAAGGGGTAAGTAGACAAATACAATGTTATGATCATAAGAGCGGTCAAAAGTTATATGAAGTAAATATGTCTTTTGAAATTGAATTGCCTCCATTTCTTATCGGAGAGATGATGGTATTGTCCTTAGGAGAAGGCAGAATTTGTGGTATTAATATTCAAACAGGTAAAGTGCTTTGGAACAATACTATTCTACATGATATTACAGAGGTTCTGTTATATAAAGATGGAGAAATTTACATTGCAACTTCAAATTTAGAATTGATAATACTTGATGCTGAATGTGGCGAAGTAAAAGATATAATTAAACTTCCTAAAAATGTTGTTGTAATAGATTTTATTGTATCAATTGAGGAAGTTAATAATGGATTATTCATTAGTTGCGTGAGTGGAAATATGTTTGAAATAATAGAAGGTTAATTTGTGAGCTCTCTTAAGTCGAGATGTTTGTTTTAAAATAGTAGTATATATTCACTAAAAAAGATGTATAAAAATGATTTTGATGCATCCTTTTTAGTGAATATATAAAATAATTAACTTAGTGTATTAAAGATATGATACACGATTATTTTAATATATTTAAAAGTAAAATGAAATAAGAAACGGATAATTGTCGGAATATATTCGATTTCCGTTCATTTTTATGAAATATGTGTACTTTTTGTTAGATTCCTTCATTTTGTCCATATACAATAAATGTATATAGAAATAAGAAAAGGATGATGTACGTGAAGGACACTGTTTTACAAGAAACGATTTCTCCACAAGAATTACATAAAGTTGTTCAAAAGAATACAGCTTATTATGATTTTAAGTGGGGTAAAGTAGAAAACCCTGCGCAAGGGAATACATGGAATTGGGTAGCCTTTTTCTTCCCAACCTTTTGGTTAGCTTATCGCAAAATGTATAAGTTATTTATTATATTTGCGTTATTGGCTATACCTAGTATAGTTATAACCCCTTTTATAGATATTCCAGAGGGGATTTATGTAACATTTAGTTTAGCTCTTCAATTAGGAATGATGATATTTACTGGATGGCAAGGAAACCGTTTATATTATAAGCAGGCTGTTCGTGTTTTTCGTAAGGGAGAGGATGCGTCTGATCATGAGAAGGCGTATTTCTTACAATCTAAGGGTGGCGCTAGTGTAGCTGGTATGATTGGTTTACAAGTTATAGTCGGGATTGTGTTTGGCGGAGCTATGCTCGGACTTTCTCTTTTACCAACTGAGCCGAATATTAAAAATGTTGTTCGTTCAACTGGTGAAGGGGTTACTTTAGAGATTATGACTGATAATCCAACCTGGAAGTTTGTGAAGAAAGAAAAAGATTATGATGTAGTAGAGTTTACTGGTTATGATTATACAGAGAAGAAAAACGTGAAAATTAAATTTGCTGTTTATTTCGATGAAGATTATTTCGAGTGGCAAGAGGTATATGAAAATAATAAGAAGTTAAGTGAAGAAGAAGTAGAAGAATATCAAATTTACATTGAAGAAAATAATTGGGGTTTCTAGAGGGAACTCGTTCATTTTGAAAAGAAGAATCTTGTGAAGGTTCTTCTTTTATTTATTAGGGGGGAGAGAAATGATTTCAGCATTAATAGAAGCTCTAATAGGATCTATTAGTTTAAGTACGGGTTTACACACGAAAAAGATTGATGCTAACATACTTTACTTGCAGCAGTATGAATGGTTTCGAATGATGTATGAAGACGAGAAGTATCGAAAATTATTTATTACGAACTACAAAGTTCGTTCATATTTACAAAGTAAGTTAAGAGTTCGATTGCTCGTAAAAAATAAAAATGCACAACGAAGATTTTTAAAATTAGTAGAAGAACAAATAGAAAAAAGGCATACGAATTGAAAATTTGTAAAATACAATAAAAAATGAGAATTTGAGGTAGGCTTGTCAATAACGTGAGACTATGGCACTATAAAGAAATGCTATACAAATTTTATTTATCGAGATGTAAACATCAATTTTGATTTTTACGTATAAATAATGAACGGAGGAAATGAATTTATGGCTACTTTACCAAATTGTCCAAAATGTAATTCAGAATATACGTATGAGGATGGCGTTCTTTTCGTATGTCCAGAATGTGCTCATGAGTGGGGCCAAGACGCAGAAGCTGAAAATAATGATGGTGCAAAAGTTGTAAAAGATGCGAACGGAAACGTTCTTCAAGATGGCGATGCTGTTACTGTTATTAAAGATTTAAAAGTAAAAGGAACTTCTTCAGTTGTGAAGATCGGTACGAAAGTAAAGAGTATCCGTCTAGTTGATGGCGATCACGATATCGATTGCAAAATCGACGGTTTCGGAGCTATGAAGTTAAAATCACAGTTCGTTAAGAAGGCGTAGTACAAATAAAAAGAGGAGGCGAATAGCCTCCTCTTTTTATTATGTCACTTTTTGTCGGTAAATCGATATTTCGTACAAAATCGTTGATATATTCTGAGTTATGATAGATATATTTGAAAAATCGTTGATATATTGCAAGTTATGATAGATATATTGAAAAAATCGTTAATATAATTTCATTCATCGTGAACTACGCACGATTCACCGTGCATCATAGTCAATTTCTTTCAACTGACATCGTTTAGTAAAGAATGTTTTATATCCAAGCTGTAAAAAGATAATGACAGCAAAGGCGGTACTTCCTGAAATACCGAGTATGATAGCGATTTGATATTGAATGGCTGTGAATGGTGATACACCGGATAATATTTGACCAGTCATCATGCCTGGTAAGCTTATAATTCCCATTCCGACCATAGAATTAATTGTTGGTAAAATAGCAGAATCAAAAGCGTCTCGAATGAGCGGAGCAGCAGCTTCTTTCGGTGTTGCGCCGAGCATAAGTGCACCTTCAATTTGACCTCTTTGCGACTTCATATTGTTTAAGAACGTATTTGCACCGAGAGAAACGCCAGTCATGGCATTCCCAACTAACATTCCTGTAATAGGGACGATATATTGCGGAGCATACCAAGGGTCATGACCGATAATAACAAAAATAAATAGTAGAAGTGGTCCAATTGATCCAGCGACCATGGAAAGGGCAGCTACTCGTTTTAATTCTTTAGACATTGGGATGTTAACTCGTTTATAAATATTAAAAATTGCAAAGGTAGTAATAGAAGTAATAAGAGCAATTGTATAAAATGGATTACTGTTTTCAAATACGTATGTAAGGACATATGCAACAAGTACGAGCTGAATCGTCATACGGAATGTTGCGAGCGCGATTTGTTTTTCGCGAGGTATTCCTTTTAATTTTACAAGTCCAATTAAAATAAGAATAAAAATATAGGCAGCTGCAAGTTGCCAAATTTGGAGTTCAATAACGCCCTTCAACAGAGAGCACTTCCTTTCTAGTTGCACCGTTTGCTTTACTAATCTCAATAATGTCGTCTGCAATTTCTTCTGGAAGTTGTTGTGAGTGTGTGATGAAGATAATTGTTTTTTTCTTTTTTCGTGCTAGTTCAGTAAATTGTTTCATAACGCGGCGTTCTGTATCACTGTCTAATGCTGAAGTTGGTTCATCTAATAAATAGACAGGCGGATCCATAAGTACGATACGTGCAAAGGCAAGTCTTTGTTTTTCACCGCCGGATAATGAGGAGGCGCTATCTTCTAATTGCTTGTCTAAGTTAACGGTTTGTAGTGCGCTCCGCAGGGCATCATCATTTGGAAATGGTTTTTCAGAAAGACGAAGTCCCATTAATAGATTTTCTTTAACGGTTCCATCAAAAAGAGGTGGAGTTTGCCCAAGCATAACTACGTCACGACGTAATTGAATAGGCGGATAATCAGAAATTAACTTTCCGTTATATTCAATTGTGCCGGATGTTGGAGATTGTAAATCGTTTAACATGCGAAGCAACGTGCTTTTTCCGCTTCCGCTTTCACCGATAATGCAAGTAATCTTTTCTTTTTGAATCTGTAAATAAGGAATGTGTAGTATATCTTTATATATAACGTCTTTTAATATAAACATAAATCGCTCCTTTCTGATTCTAGTTATATCGTATCAAAAAAAGAGGGAGAAATGGTTATAACGAACAACGTTTTTTCTTCGTTTTAAGTTTTATTAGTAAGTTAAGTAAACGATCTAATTCTTGGCTGAAAGAAATCACTTTATCATGAGTGAATCCGTATCGTTCAACGAGATAGATTAACTCTTTCTTTTTCGCTTCTATTCGATTGTTTAGTTTCGATAAGTTCATAAGTGGAATGTAATGCCTCCTATAAAAGTATTTATCACATAAAAAATAAGACCGAATGAATTCGGTCTTAAAGGAAATAATAAAACAACTTACAAATAGCATACACTATTCATCGATAGTTTTTAATATTAAAATGAAAAATAAATCATTATACATATTGAGAAAGATGTGTCTGATAATTTTTAAAAACTGATGCAAAGAAGCTGCCTACATAGTAGACAGCCTGTAAAGTATTAACCCTTATGATATTTGTACATCCAAAGAAGACCGGATTTTAATAATCTTGGTACACGTCCCATTAATGGTTGATTTGCGAGTAAACCGAATCCATGCTTTTTACCAAGAGATCCTAGAACACCCTTTAATTTAATAACAGGTAGTTCATCAGGGAGTGGTTCATTATTCCAACGTTTTAATAATATTTGGACAATTTGTTCTCCTTGACCTTCAGCAAGTTGGGCAGATGGTGCATGTGGAAGTGCTGCGCAATCTCCTACAACGTAAACGTGCTCGTTGTTTGGAATATTATGATATTTAGTTAAGACAACCCGTCCGCTACCATCTTGTTCAACTGGAAGGTTTCGAACAACTTCATTTGCTTGAATACCAGCTGTCCAGACGATTGCATCACATTCAAGTGGTTCATCGTGGTTATACACAATATTTGGTTCCAGTTTTGTAATGTTAGAGTTTCTTATAATATTAACTTTATGTTTTACGAACCATTCTTCTACGTATCTACTTAATTTCTCTGGATACGGGAATAAAATTCTATCTTTTCGATCAAATAAATAGATTTTTAAATCAGAACGACTTTCGCGAAGTTCACTTGCTACTTCAACGCCGCTTAAGCCGGCGCCAACAACTGCTACAGTTGCGTTTGGTTCTAGACTATTTAATTGTTCATATGTTTTACGTGTTTGTTCAATCGATTGTAGGCTATGTGTATATTCCTTCGCCCCAGGAACGTTATGATATTTATCTTCACAGCCAAGCCCGATAATTAAATCATCATATTGGATCGCTTCGCCGCCATCGAGATGAACCGCTTTTTCTTCGAGATCAATATGTGTTATTGTGCCGTATTGAATATTGAGGCGTGGGTGCTCAGGAAACGGTATACGAATATGCGTTTCTGAAATAGTACCCGCAACTAATGCATAATATTCAGTTTTGAAACAATGATATGGTACTTTGTCGATTAATGTCACTTGTACATCATCCGGAAGTTGGTTGCTTGGAAGTAGCCGTTGCAGAATTCTCATTCCACCGTAGCCGCCACCTAGTATTACGAGGTGTTTCATGATGGATTACCCCTTTTCTGTTGAAATATCCCCTAATCATAAAATTTTATATTAATAAAATATTTTGACTTTACTCAATCAAATTATATCGAATTTGTGAACAAATAACAATGCATGAATGAATACTCTGTTGTACAATAAGAAGAAAAGTAAAGTAAACTGTTTTGCCTTTTTAGTTACTATTTCATTGCAAGTAGCATGTTATATAAAATAAAACCATCTACTTTGAAGTGAAATAGTGAAGTAACTAAATAGTTTAGGATGTATAACGAAAACAACAAGAGACAGCTTAGTTTTCTTCTTATAGATGAAGTCAGAAGGTAATTTGTTTTGTAGTACAGGGGGGAGAATTTTGATTAAACCATTAATTGAATTTTGTGTAGGTAACCTTGCAAGTGGTTCACAAGCAGCGTTAGAGAAATTAGAAAAAGATCCGAATTTAGATGTAATGGAATATGGTTGTTTAGGATATTGTGGTATTTGTTTTGAAGGACCATTTGCACTTGTGAATGGTGAAGTTGTACAAGGTGCGACAGTAGAAGAGCTTGTAAATAATGTATATGATTATTTGGATGAAAATCCAATGTTTTAAGGTGTTGCGAATGAGCAACGCCTTTTTCATTTTAATTTAGATAAAACGTTATTTTGGAGGGTAGGTTAATACTGGAGATAAATAAAAAAAGGCCCTTTTAGAAGGGCTTTTTTCTTACACAATGTGTGTAAGAGTGGCTCATCGCCAAACGTTGTCAAATATGAGAAACGGGGGACATTCATATTGTGTTCTAAAAGCATGCATTCTATACTTAAAATAACAAATTATTTTTGGAGTGAATACAAATGAGGCAATTTTCTTTTACAAAAATGCATGGTCTTGGCAATAGTTATATATATGTAAATATGTTTGAAGAGCAAATTCCTGAAGAAGATTTAGCTCTTGTGGCGGAAAAGGTTTCAAATATTAATACTGGTATTGGAGCAGACGGAATGATTTTAATTTGTCCGTCTGATGTAGCTCCGGTGAAAATGCGTATGTTTAATAATGACGGATCAGAAGGAAAGAGCTGTGGTAATGGTTTGCGCTGCGTAGCGAAATATGCGTATGAGCATAAACTAGTAGAAGAAACAGTTTTCACAATTGAAACGTTAGCTGGTATTGTAACGGCTGAAGTAACAGTAGAAGATGGTGTCGTGAAATTAGCGAAAATCGATATGGGAGCACCGCGTCTAACACGTGCAGAAATACCGATGCTCGGTGAAGGTGAAACACCATTTATTCGTGAAAACTTCTTATACAATAATCATCGTTATGCATTTACGGCTGTTTCAATGGGGAACCCGCACGCGGTTATTTTTGTTGAGGATGTAGAGAAAGCACCTCTTACAACACTTGGTCCAGTTCTTGAGACACATGAAATGTTCCCAGAGCGAGTGAATGTTGAATTTATCGAGATTTTAAACGATGAAGAAATGAATTTCCGTGTTTGGGAACGTGGTTCTGGTGTAACGCAAGCTTGCGGAACAGGGGCATGCGCTGCAGTTGTAGCTGCTATTTTGAATGGGAAGATGGAACGTGGTAAAGAAATTACCGTTCATTTAGCTGGCGGCGATTTAATGATTGCTTGGACAGAAGAAGGAAACGTGTTAATGAAAGGACCTGCGGAAGTAATTTGCCGCGGAGTGTATGAGTACAAGATAGAAGCGTAAAGATGTATAATAGAATGAGAACAGAAAGGATGGTGTATTTCATGATTGAAGTAACAGAACAAGCAGCTTTTCAAATTAAAGATATGTTAAAAGATGCTGAAGATGGAGAGAAGTACGTGCGCCTTGCTGTACATGGCGGCGGATGTACTGGCCTTTCTTACGGCTTAGGATTTGAAGTAGAACCAAAAGAAGACGACACAGTTCTTGAGTTTTTCGGTGTTGAATTTGTTATCGATACAGAAAGTGCTCCAATTGTTAAAGGAGTAAAAATTGATTATAAACAATCTATGCTTGGTGGCGGATTCACAATCGACAATCCAAACGCAATCGCATCATGCGGATGCGGATCATCTTTCCGTACAGCTACGAATGCTGGTAAGCCAGAAGAGTGCTAAGGTTTTAGCCGAAATAGAAAAAGGCCTTTTTAACGATGGATGAAATCGTTAAAAAGGTCTTTTTTTTGTCGTAAAAGTGCGATTAGTACGGGCTAATTAAAGTTTCACTTTATCTTTGCATAGATGCAAGTATCAGTTAGTTGTTTGCCGTCAGCTGAAAAATTTTCATTACGTAATATCCCTTCAAGTTCAAAGTCTAGTTTTTCAGGAATCGCACGACTTTTCGTGTTATTACGTTCACATCGTATTTCAATCCTTCTAAATTTGAATAACTGAAATCCAAGGTTTATTAACGCATTTACTACTTCTGTCATATATCCATTGCCACTAAATTGCGTGCTAATCCAGTATCCAATTTCACATTTAGAAACCTTCCAATCAATTCCGTGAAGGCTAGCGGTTCCAATAAAATCCTTCGTCTCTTTATGGTAGATAAGATAGCGAAAGCTTTCTCTTTTCAAAAAATCTATATGCGCATTTCTCAGGAGAATTTCCGTTTCTTCAACAGTAGGAATGGACTGGAATAAAGACAACCACTGCTTTAATTCACTAATGGAATCTTTAATAGCTTCGTGTACTACATTCCCTTCACCTGCTTGAAGTGGTGCTCGAAGAATGAGTCTATCTGTTTCTATTTGTAACGGAACATCTAATAAAATAGGGTTCATATCATTTCTCCTCTCGAAACCTTTAAATTAGGACAGAATGAAACTTATATAATAAAAAAACTTTCACCCAAAAGAAATAATTCTTGAGGACGAGAGTTGCAATTTATAATAAATGAATTGAAAAATACTTTATCTCACTAATAGAAAATCTTGTCATAGCATCACTATTAGTTATTATAGAACTGTGCGAAGTACAGGAATATAGTAAAGCTTATCTCCCATAAAGGAACCTCTTAAAAACGAGTAAACAATAAATATATATTCAATTCATCATTTAGAAATCCCTTTTCACATATTAAAAACTAAACTATCAGTTGGTACAGCAGCATTAGGTTGTTAAACTAATGCATATGTTAATTGAATAAGGAGTTATTATTTTTTAACCTGCTTTAAATTGAACGCATAATTCACGATTGATTATCTAAACGCAATCGCATCATGCAGATTTGGATCATCTTTCCGTACAGCGACGAATGCTGGTAAGCCAGAAGAGTGCAAAGTTACTTTAGAATTTTATTTGAATGTTATTATATATAGAATATATGATAAGTGTTGTAAATTCGACTTTCATATTGTTCGTTTAAGACAAGATTATGCAACAGAAATGTAAATGAATAGCAGAATTATACTATTTATTAGTTATATTTAATGTTAATATTTGTAACGAAGATGATTGGGGATTATGTTCGGACTAGCTGTAGTTGCATCGGTTATTACTGCTAGGTAGATTTATCCCGCATTAACGGGCAGTAAGAGCCCTACTGATTAAAGTTTCATTTTATATAAAAAAGGTGCATGAGGGAGAAGGCTATAGCAAATTGTATAGAACTGAATAGTTCCGTATTAATTAAAATACGTTGATTACTAGATATTAAAAAATACCGGGGGGATTAGAGTGAAGTCATTTAAGAGAGTACTTATAGTAGGGATGGCGTTGACTACAGTATCGATTTTGGGAGCTTGTTCTAGCGATACAGACGTATTAACAAAAGTAGGAGCAAAGCAACCAGCGAAGGCGGAAGGTGACGTACTAAAAGATCAGAAGAAAACACCTATGACTACGAGCAAACGTGAAAGTATTAAAGACGAGGACGCTCCATCATCACAGAAGCGTTATATTTCTCATGATGAATCTCAAAAGATTGAGGAAGGTATGACGTATACGGATATTCTTAATACGATTGACTACGGTGGTGAGAACGTAAAACATTATAATAACAATGAAAAACGCGTATTTTATACTGAAAAAGATACGGATGGTACATATGAAATTATAGTTGAATTAAATACATATGGTTACGTTGTGAATATTGAACGTACTGCTATAAAGGATACAGATAAAGATAAAGAGAAAGAGAATCGGGTATCTACGAAACGTATTGAAGAGCCTGTAAAGGAATATGAAGAAAAAAACGATCGTGTACCGTGGTATAAAGATGTAAATAACAATTCGGCAGCAGTAAGTTACAATCACTATTTGAAAATAAAAAAAGGTATGCCCGCGAATCAGGTAAAAGCTGCAATTGGACAGCCACATGTGATTGAGAAATATAAATCTTATTCAGTATATGATTATACTGGTTATGGTGGAGAAGGATCATTACGTGTAATCTTTGAACCGAATGGAACTGTTACGGATGTAGTGGAAGATGGTTTACCACGATAATAAACTAGTTATGGGAAGAGTTGTAGTAAAGTTGTCGTTGATTTTATAAAGTTTTTGGGAGCATACCCGAATATAGATGGAAAAATAATTTTATTAGCCATGTTAACTATAGTATTTACCGAAGTCTCTTCCAAATTCAATAGCGTTATTGTGGATGTTGTTGTCGTATTGTTTTTGTTGGCATATACCGCAGTAGGGCAGCAGTTGTAACTGGACGTAAAAGGACGCGGAGTAGTAGCAGCTTTCTTTTGAAAGAAGGAGGAAAATATGATGGAGGATATTTTTGAATTCATAGGGAGATACGTAATTAAACCTATTATTAGTTTAGTAAGATATCTTGTAATAGAGATTATAATTGAGGGCATAATAGAAGGCGTAATAAACGGTATAAGGAAATTACATGATAAGTGGCGAAATTGGCGTGAAAGACGTTATTGGCGGTAGTGTAGCTGATGAGCGTGCGAAACAAAAACGTTATACAGAAGTTATGAAGAAGTTTAATGAAATGATAGCAAACGACCCGCATTTAGAATCTGTACTCGTTCCAATTGGTGATGGAATGACAATTTCTAAAGTGAAGAAATAATTATTATCTTACAAAAGTGTAATGTTCATGTCATGTTTTTGAATTTCTTCTTTAAGCTCTGGGCTTTAAGATAAGAATATAAGAAAAAACATATGAGGTGAAGGAAATGAAAAGGTACATTGCACTGTTTAGTATTTTAGTTGTATTCGCAAGCTTGTTAGTTGGTTGTGATTTAAACCGTATGGGTAAAGATGAGTATTACGTTCAAATTACAGTAGATGGAAAAGAGTATAATGGTAAGTCTAGTAATGGTGAACCATATAAAGATTATCAATATAAACTAACTGGATTTGATAAAGACGGTAAAGAGAAAGAATTAGAATTTAATGCACAAAAAAATCTTCGTAAAGAAGCATTTCTACGTGTATATCATTCAGATAAAAAAGGTGTATCAGCTTGGGAAGAAGTGAAGAAAGACGAGCTTCCAGCGAAAGTGAAAGAAAAATTAAGTGTGAAATAAGACAGGTAAAAAGGAATTGACGAACAGGGTCAATTCCTTTTTTTGTTTTCAAATTCTTCTTCTGAAATGACTTTAAATCCGTGTCTTTTAAATAAAGCAGTAGTTACTCCGTAACCAACTTGCTTATTGCCGTTAAATTCTCCAGTGTAAATCGTAGAACTGCCACAAGATGGGCTGCGTTCCTTTAAAATAATATATTCTGGTTGTAAATCTTTAATTTGTTCTAATGCTTTATAAGCACCATTTACAAAAGCTTCTGTGACATCTTCACCATTTCTTGTCATCACTTTCGCTTTTCCGTCCAAAACGTCGTCGCCATTCCCACCAATAATTTCAGCTGAGGGACGAGGCGTTGGTAGTCCCCCTAATACTTCAGGACAAATGAGGACTGTATCTTCTTTTTGTAGTAGCTCCTCTATTTTTGAAACGAGATTGTCATTTCCGTCATATCGACAAGCGATACCACCTAAACAAGCGCTAATTACGATCATATTTTCATCTCCATTAAAAAAATATTAAATTCCACGCCAAATTCTCTTCCTGCCTCTTACTTATAAATGAGGTGATATAAATGGGAAGCTTATATAATTTAATGAAACCATACAGTGAATTTCAAAGTAAAGAAGAGTTTAATGCATATCAAAAACAAGTTTTGAAGTGTTATCGATTTCAATTGAATAAAACGGATGCTACCATTATTTATTTTTTAGGAAAGTATGCAGTGAATGAGAAACAGAAAACAGTGGGAGTTGCTTGTCCGTTAATGGAGACGATTGCTACAAATATTGGGAAAAGTATTCGTACAGTACGCCGTTCAATTGCAAAGTTAGAGGAACTAGGAATAATAAAGCGTGTTGCGACAAAGGAAAGACATAAACGCGGTGGATATAGTGCGAACTTATATGTATTTCTTGCATCTGCAATTGACCGCATGGATGACCGTATGAAAATGTCCGCATGTGAAAGTGAGGATTATGCAGCTGGCTGTAGCCGAAAGGAGCAAAAAAGCGAGGGGGAAACAATTCTTTCTAAAAACATTCCACAAATAAAAGAGAAAAGAAAAGGAACGTACGAGCTTGATGAAACGTATTGTCGTCACGATATACCAAAGCCTTTTATATACGCACTTGTGCCAATGACAAGTAACCCGAAGAAGATTAACTTACTGTGGAGTAAGGTGGAGCTTGCTTATAAAAAGAGCGGGTTACTAGAGCAAGGTGTTTTGCTAGAGCAAATATTAGCTGATGAAGAAGTGTATGGAAATTTCATTTGGCGAGTAAAGAGTGTTGTGAGAGCGTATAAATATGGGGAAATCCGTAAAAATGTTAAGGCGCTTTTATATAGTACAGTGCGGGATCTATTTTTAGAGGTTGGACTAGAATGGGGAGTAGCTGTGAGACGAAGTAAGGGGATACCGTTATTTGATCCGTTTAAAAAGGAGCCATGCGTATAACACATGACTCCAAGTAGCTAATCGAACTTTCTTACAACTGGGACACGAATCGCTACAAATAGTACGAAGACGATAACAGCAATTGCACCGCTTTTCATAACGGTTACGATTGGAATTCCCATTGCAAGTGCAATTGATGTGAATGCATAAGAGAGCGGGATAAAGCCCATTGATGATAGCATAAGTAAGCTCATTACGCGTCCCATCATTTCCTCTTTTACTGTCGATTGAATCATCGCCATAAGCGGAACGATAGCCATTGCAATTGTAATACCATAAAACATGCCGGCTAATAATGCTTGCCAAAGTACGGTGCTAAAGTTGATGGATAAGAAGAATACACCAGACAGTAGCATCATGATAATGCAAAATAGTCCGCGTCTACGATTAATATTTTTTAAACCGACAATGACAGCGCCTATTGCCATTCCGCCGCCTACAGATGCTTCTAAGTAACTGAAATGGAGCGAGTCACCGTGCAGAACATTTTTAACGAAAAGCGGGAAACCGACCTGCATCGGACCAATTAAAAATAAATTTAAAAAGGCGCTACAAAGAAGGAAAGTTGAAAGGAATGGCGATTCCTTTACATATAAGATTCCTTCTTTAATAGAAGTGAACATACCTTTATCTGTATCTTTTAGTTCTGGCATCGTAAATTGTATTTTTTGAACGAGTATGGCTGCGACAATCAGTAATAAAATTGTAATGGAAAATATTGTCTCGTAGTTTGTAAATTTGATCAGAATTCCACCAAGTACAGGGCCTAAGATGACTGATGCTTGGTTCGTCATTTGTGTAAGTGAGTTTGCTTGTGTTAAACGGCTTTTTTCTACAAGTTCAGGTAAGATTGATCCGTCAGCTGACCAGAAAAAAGCATCAGCAAGTCCAAAGAATAAAGCGAATAAAGCAAATGTATATAGTGTTACATCACCAACGATAAACCATGTGAGAATGGTTGCGACAAGAATCGCTCGAATAATATTGGAGTAAAACATAATGTTTTTTTTCGGGAATTTATCAGCTACAGCGCCGCCGATAATCATAAAAATAAGCCTTGGAACACTAAGAGCTACGAAAACAACACCGAGTGAAGCTTCAAGGTTTAATGTTTTTGCTATGTACCCATGCCCATCAACTTAAGAGAACAAATAAAATGAAATTCCCTTCAAAAGGGT
>NZ_JBMDKC010000113.1:0-16860 GCF_057809515.1 Bacillus sp. FG16 | reverse complement strand
CACCGTATTTCTTCACATGCTTCAGCAAAATCAGCTGTAAGTGCGGGTATTTATACTCGAACAACTTTCGTTTCACGTTGAAAGTTTCGGTGATCATGCCTTTTATGTCTATGACCTCCACCTCACCATTTGGCAAGTACACTAAGAAGTCCGCTATGTATGTAATGGCTTGAAAGCTCTTGTCCTGTTTTTTAAATGCAGGTTGTAGATTAAATACTGGCTGCCGTTCAAATCCTTGAATTTCCCCTCTTGCATAACGAATTTTCAAGCCTTCGTAATAATTTGCTTCGGCTTTTGAATCGAATACGTAACCATCGAGGTTCACTTTTTTGTTGTTGTATTTGCTCAATTCCTCTCACCCTTATTTCATAACCAGCTTTTTAAATAGTGCTTCATCCTTCGTGTCGAGGGCATAATCGATGAGTTGGCGCTTGCCGAGATTCTCCATGTATGTAATAACTTCCTCTACTCTCAGATACTCTTCATCCGGTAAATCCGTTTCTAGTGAGGGCTCATCATCTTCCAATACCGCCATGTATAAAGCATGGCGGTATTTGCCTTTAAAATTTATTTGAATGTGTATCTTGCTTTCTGTGTCTTGGGCACTAAAATAATGAAACGCTACACCCGAATCATTGGTTTTCCCTGTTGGTCCAAAGAATGTAAAGCCACTTCTCACGGAACATGTTGCCGACATTTCTATGCCATATGAATATTTTTTCGCATTTTCTACAAAACGAATTCTCTCTTGAAACTTCTCATGTTGCCCTAACCTGTAAAGCAATCGAAATGCGCTATGCTCTTGAGGTTCTAATTGATCCCATACCCAATCAATAAACGCCAACTTCTTCTCAACCGATACTTTGCTCATAACCTTCACTCCTTCTCCCGATAATCTTCGCCTTCAACTGCAACCATGTAGTCTTTGCTCATGCCCTTTAAACGACTATTTGCTGCAAATCCAATCTTTTCTCCTAATGTCTCGTCATCTTCGTTTGAACTATACAAAATCGGTAAATTATGACGATATCGATAATCAATAATCTGGTAGTACAAATTTTCTTTTACTTCTGACCATTTGGATTTCCCTAAGTCATCCCACACTAGAACTTCTACTTGCTTTGCGGCATGTAATAAGCGATTGAATTCTTTTTTGTCATCATTCATCATCTTTGCTGCAATGAGGTCATCCATGAACGTCCCGTCCGAAATCAGTAATACACTATATCCTTGCTTCATGAGATATTTTGCTGCCGCCACTTGCAAATGTGTTTTTCCAAGACCAAAACTGTTATGTTCCCGCTTTGCCTGTGCCCGCTTGGATGGTTCTAACTGTTTAATGCGGAGCTCACCAAACGTTGCGATAAAGCCTAAGCTATTTTGTTTCGTTCCCTTGATTTCTTCAAAATTACGCAAATATTTTACGATGGTTTCATACAACACTTTTTGGTTCTCTGTCTTTTGTTTGTAAGAGTCAAATCTCGCTTGTGCAAACTCTTCTGGAATCATTGCATTCTTCAACCTTCGTTCTATCACTCGTCGCACTTTACACGAACAATCCTTCTGCACAGATACTTTCATTCCAAATTCATTCACTTCCTCGTAAAACAGTACTTCCGTATCCTGGCATGTTGCGCACTTATACTCGTTTAATGTAACTTGGCATGTTTCGTTCTCGGCTTGCAACTTCTTCCTCATAGCTTCTGCCCGTTTGATAATATCCGCCATTGCGTCTCCCACGTGCTGCACGTTCCCCACCGCCTTTTTGGTTTTTATATGTTTCATCCAGTTGCATGACATCCGCCATTGTTTTGACATTGCTTTTCTGCCAATTGGATAAAATACCGCTGATATATTTCCAGCGCTTTACATTTTGGTCAATCGCTCGATCCACAGCTTCTAACACCATTTCGCTTCCTAGCACATCACAAAACTCTCCCAAATCTTGCAGAGCTGTTTCACTTAGCGGAATATTGTTCTGCAGTAAGTACTGATAACTTTTTTGAAATTCTTCGTCAATCAAGGGGTGCTTATCTACATCATCATCTATATTTGTAGTAGTATCTGTAGTAATATCTGTTAAAGAAAGTTCGTTTTCGCAATTTCCATCTTTCGATTTCGAAATTTCCTTTTTTCGATTTCGCAAAAAGGAAATCATCATTTCGAAAAAACGCTTTTTATCTAACTTGTAGTGTACAGTAGGAACACCATTTGCTTTTTTCACATACGTTTTCAGAACGCTCATTTCCTCTAGTTTTTTTCTTGCTTTTCGAACACCGTATTTACTAATTCGGATTTCCTCATGCCATTCGCTATCAGTTTTATAAAAATACTCATCCTCTCTTGTTGTACGATCTGACCAATAGACAAGTTGTGATAAAAACAAACCTGTTTCTAAATCCTCTACAAAATCAATAAATACTGTATTGACAACGATTTTATTTGCTTGTCCACTAAACGTATGAATGATGTCAAACACTTCACTTTGAAAATCCACAAGGTTCATTCCCTTCTGCAAATGGCGATGTATGATTGGTTGTCCACAATAACTTTTTCAATTCGATAGTTTGGATACCCAGTCTGTATATACTTTGCGATAGAACGCTTTAGTTCTTCTTTAGATTGCGCTCTCTCCCACAATTTACGGGAGAGGAGCACCTTTGATTTTCTCATCCTTCAATCGGGAATTCTTGTTGCCCAGCATCTTCTGTTATTACCTGTTCTCCTTCGATTGGATCCACTTCAATAAACTCTGGTTCTTCTGTAATATCTTTTCGCACCACTTCGTCTTGCTGCGCTTGTGTTTGTACTTCTATGCTAATCGGTAAGTATTTAAACATGTAACGAACCACAGTTTTCTTCGCCATTTCTTCATAGTCGCTACTCCAAGGGCTATAGCTAGAATTAGCGGCTGCAGAACGTTTCCGGCGTTTCTCAATTTCACTTTTCGGCATGAACTCCATTTGATACCCGCCGTCTTTAAAATGAGCGACTGCATACGCACCAATAAACGCACCACGCTCCCCATGTGACGGCTTATGCTCCAATTTAGGATGTAGCCCCAACTCATACTCGAATTCGTCATTTTCATGTACAGCATGGGCATAAATACTTTGAATATGACCAGACCGTCTTGCGAGGTCAATCATTCCCTTATACCCAATGACAAATGTTGCCTCACGCTTATACGGTAAGATATAACAGTGTCCCAATAATCCTGGTTCGAGTCCTAGCTGTACCGCTTGCATCACAGCTCCCATAAGAGAAGGAACCGCACATTCGAGAAGCTTTGGATTCGTACGGATTGTTGTTAAAGCAATGCGACTCATACGGTTCATATCCATATGCTTCGGTAATACTTCCGCCATTCTGGGTGCCATTTTCTTCATGTAAGCTTCTACGGTTTGTTCCGGTGTAACTGGCGCACTTTCTTTTCGATTTGTTAACTGGTTTTTCAACTTTTCATTTGTAGCCATATGTAACCCACTCCCTATTTTTTATTTCACTAAAAATTTTCTTGATATAGTTTCATTTACATATTTTTTATATAAATCAGGATGTTCTGTTTTGAATCTTTTACTGTCAAAACGATTACTCGTATAGGACTTCCAATGAATGGTGTAATTCTCCGTTGTCGCTTTTTCATGAGAACCTAATTTCGCTTTCAGCTTGTTCTCATACTCTGCCTTTTGTTCTTGTAGTGCCTTGATTTCCCTATCTACTTGGTCTCTCGCTTCAATAAGTAGCTCTTCTTGCTTCCCTAAGCTGATAGAGCTATCTTCGATAGATTCCGGATACATTTGCTTCAGTAGTTGCGCAGATGCCTCTGAACCGTCAAACATAGGCGGTTCATCCTTTTCGACGTGATTCAGCCAAAAGTCCCGTTCCATATTGATAAGATACTGGATTATATCCTCATCCCGCTCGATCTTTTTGTACACGAATTTGTTGCCACCAATTAATACGGCAATCCACCATGCTTCATAGCCTGTCACAGCCATATAGTGCTGACACTGGAGAAGATAAGCAACAGGGACCTCTTCATCCTTCCATTCTTTTTTCAAATATTCAGATGCTGTTTTGCATTCTAATCCAATTCTTTCTCCCACGATGAGCCTGTCCACATTTGCAAGCATCCAAGGATACTCTGGGTGTTGTAAGATGGCATTTCGACGCTGTACCTTTAGTCCTGTACGCTTAGCAAACTCTTGTGCGACTACTTCCTCGAGTACATTCCCAAAATACGCAGCTTCACTTTGTACATCCTCTTGCTCGATAGCTTGTGTTTTCTCAAGAAACACCTGTACTTGCGACTTCCATTTACTTAAGCAAGCAATGGCTGCCACATCTGAACCGCCTAATCCTTGCTTACGTGCTTCTAACCAAGCCTTGCGATCCATATGTAATGTATTTGCTAATACTTTCGCCTGCATGTTTCTTTCACTCACTCTCCGTGTTATACTAACTTCAAATTTGTTTTTTCTAAGGAACTCATTGCCGTGAGTTCTTTTTTATTCCCCTGCCACAAAACGTGTGCCATGGCGTTCTAAAAACTTCTCATTGCATTCCTCACAAATGAGATTCCCCTCGAATTCGTAATACGTCATGCCGAAATACAACTCACCGTCACAATCGCTACAGTAATGTTCAAAATCTTGTCTCGGGGAATCGTGCGAATTACCTATGATATTTGGATTTTCTAGCATTTTTGTCATCTCCTCACAGGATGTACAGATTTTTCTCCTTTTCCATTTCCAATTTGATATCATTCACACATCCATCCCAAACACCTTCCTCTAGGTATTCACTATGCTGTTTTAAAAATTCATGGCATTCCATATGGAGATAGTAATCATAAAATTCATATTCGGATTTCCCTGTATTGTTAACAGCATCCAAGCCGCTAGGTATGATTTCCAAACACCCTAAACAGGTTTGCTCCTTACGAGTTTTTAAGCTTTTACGATTGTGAATTTCTGTCATCGCTTATCGCCCCTTTGGTTGTTAGTTTGCCAATGTAATATAATGCACCCTCTCCACAACATCCGCATTCACACCTACACTTCTCAAACGTCTTACAATCCCTTGAATACGTGCACGTTCCTCATCATACTTCTCTTTCGCACGATAGAGTGCCGCCAATTCCCTTCGGGCTAATCGGGCTTCTTTGATCCAGATGCAAAACTGATAGGGATCATTCTTTTTGAGTGCTTCTACTTGTTTTTGTTCGCAATGGTTTAAGAATTCATCGAGTATTTGTTTCTTTTGTAAGTCTTTTGTTAGAACTGATTTGGTCATGTTGGTTTCTCCTCTTCTTTACATGCAATAGCGCTCATTTGGACACATTTACCAGTATTTTTTAAGATTGATTCATGATATTTTAAAATCAATAAAATAATTGGATATCCATTCCATCCATATTTTATTTGCATAGATACCATATTCTCATTAACCGCCCATTAGATGGTATCGGAAAGCCTTTTATAGGGCTTTTTTCTTATGGTTTATACATAATTGCATATTATTTATCTATATAGTTTCATAAAAATTATGTTATAATACATTCGTGTAGAATACTCACATTCCATGTTGACGGCTCTAGCATTCCGCTAGAGTCCTTTTTCTTTTTCACACACTCTACGCACTTGGAATGACTCGTCTTGAGTTCGTATGACGATGAACCAAATGTATCCGTCCATCCGCTTTCTTATAGATCAACCAATTTTCTGGATTTAACTTATACGAGTTAATATGTATCTTCTCTCGCTTCGTTGGTCGTTTACCATTTTTCACTTGTTTCCTCTCCCTCTATTTCTCAAACAGCTCGTCCACTGTTGTTTTGAAGTATTTTGCTAGTTTTTGAGCCTCTTTTAGGGTGAAGTCACTTTTACCGTGTTCTTTAGCAAAATATGTTCTCGGTGCAATATGAATCAACTTTGCTGCTTTCTCTTGTGTCATGCGTTGCTCTTTTCTGGCGATGTATAGATTTTTATGCATGGGTATCGCTCCCTCAGGTATATTTTGTATCATTAAATTCTTCGAAAATATCCGGAAACAATTCAGTCGCCCTAATACCAAAGAATTTTTGATATTTTTTCATTGTTTTTCTTCCTGGATCGCTATCACCCTTTTCGATTTTTCTAACAAAAATTTCAGATAGACTGAGAGCTTCAGCTAAGGATTTTTGTGTTAAATCTCTCATTTTTCTTTCTCTTCTAATTCGTTCACGCATGTTTATCCTCCTTATAAAGATATATAACCTATCGTAAAATAAGTATATTTGATACATTACGTTTCGTCAATCGTTTTTGATATATTTTATATCATAAAATAAAAAGACTTCCAAACGATACAAAATGTATCTATAATAACCTTATAGGGATTAGATTGATGACATGAAAGGGGCGCATAAAAAATGACCTTTGGAGAACGATTAAAAGAGCTACGTGGAAAAAAAACGCAGGAAGAAGTTTCTACAGGGATTGGTATTTCTAGACCAAGGTACTCTCATTTTGAAAATAACCGAAACGAACCAGATTTGGATCTTATACAAAAAATAGCGGACTACTATAAAGTAACCACTGATTATCTCTTAGGACGTTCTGAGGATACACGCCTCACAAAAGAACAAGATGATATAGCAAACGAAATGGCTAAAAAACTTGAGATACTAATTAATCAATTAGAAGACGTTGACCAAAATAAAGCTTTAGAACAATTAGAAATGTTTGTTTTCTACCAAAAAGCTAAAAAGAACATACTCGAATAAAAAATACTACCGTATAGGAATCTCCACGAAATCCTTATACGGTAGTATTTTTATTTTTCTTTATATGTACTTGATAGAACTGTTTTTAAAAGTTTGTTTACATCCTTACAGTTCTTTAATAATAACCATTCAATTGCAGCCTTTTTTAATACTTGTTCTTTTTTCATCTCGCATCCCCCTATATTAAATATAACCTTTTTCTCCACATCATACATAATATATAACAACCCTATCATTCCTTTTTATTCCATTTAGAAAGAAAATGACTCTTTTGTTAAAAGTATTTCCAACCCGTAAACGTCGAAAGACACTATCTTAGAGATAGTGTCTTTCGAAATCAACCCCCACCAGAACCTGGTGATTCAGCATACATAACCGTTATTTCATTTTTACTTTTTGCTTGTTGATGAGTAATATCATCCTTTGTTGTGACCGAAACTAGAGAAGCTACAAACAATAATGTCGCTACTACAATATGTTTCATTTCTCCACCGCCTTATTAGTAAATAATACCATTATAAGTATTTCAATGGCAACTGCAAATAAAAATCATCACCAGACATTTTAAAGGAATTATAGGATTCCAGGAAATATTCTTTTTTACCCGTCGCAATACCTTTGTACACTTTCTCAAAAGAATTCAGATAACCTCTTTTCTTTTCAATATAGTCCAATAATTCCATTGCTTGCTTCTCTTTTCCCATTTTAGCAAACAAATGTGCCTGCTCAGATATATCTTCAGGTGTAACCAATTCCAACTCTTTCTCTTGGGAAATCCTTAAAAAATCTAAATTTGTTTGAAACATTCCTTTTCGGTACAAAGCTTTGAAATTACAAGGAACATTTACACATTCAATCGCATGTTCGAAATACATTTTAGCTTGCTCAAATTTACTTGTATCCAAAATATAAGTTTCACCAAGAATACTGTATGCAACACCTTTCATATAAACATACGGGTTTCTTGGATTATTGATAATATCCCAACAAACTTCTCGTGACTTGTCCAATTGATTATCGTGATGAAGAACCGTTGCCTCCATCTCTTTATTTCTTAATAATAACGATCCACTCAATGTATCTTTACTAATACTAGAAATTAACGTTGTTAATTTCTCATTATAATACGATACCATCTTAAAATCTCCATAGTCTAAATATGCATACAGCAATGCAAACTCTATTATAATATTGGTCAATGTTGCGTCACTACTTGTTAACTTGTAGGATTTCTTCAAAGACTCTACGCTATCCAAGAATTCTTTTTTATTGTAATTGCCTTTGAATCGATTAGGCAACAACTTATACACTGAAGATAACTGTTTATTTAGTTTAGAACTTCTCGTATTTGAATGGTTACTTTCAATTTTCAAAATCAGCTTTTCGAGTAAATCAAATTCTCCAAATAAATCTAACGCCTCCAAGGCAACACGTTGGTTAATAAAACTTAAATCAGCTAACGCTTCTTCAACGACGTGCCTTCTCTTTTCAATCGAATCCGGATACTGTAATCTCAACATTTGTAGAAAATGGAGGAAATCAAAGTTTCCTGAATAATAATTTTGGATGGTTGTATGACTCACTCCAAATCGACTACCTAACTCTCGATTAGTAAATCCCCGAATTCTAAGGTCAATCTTCATCTTTTCTAGAATGTTTTCCAAATTTCCAATCCTCCTTGATTCATGTACAAAAACACACTAGCCTAAAATTTCTCAACCTTGGAATGGCACTACGAATGATGAATGTCTGTTATACTAAGTTGGAACTCGTATGATGCAAGTGTTTTATCCTAAGGTAGGTTTAGGATGAACGGTGTGAGCGGTTTTGTCATGATCACCTCTTACACACGCTCTGCGAGTTTTTATGTTCAATTTTATTTTAGATTATTCAGTCAATTAAAAACATACCTAATTCGACACAATTATATCATGAAGAATCCATCCCGAACACCCATTCCACATATTTCTCAAGTTCGCATACATCAAAATACACTAAATTTATCGAATAATCATTTATTTTATATTTTATTGTAATTGGATGACCACAAAACCAGCCAATTTTACAGTTTTTTACCCAGCCAATCTGAAATTAACGAAGAAAAGTTTCTCAAAATTTTTCATACATTTTATGTTACAATACATACAGGTATGGAATTTTTCTTACAGGGTAATATGTTATTAAAATTAAAGTGGTTCAAGTCAAAGAAAGGCTCTCAATTTATTTTGGGAGCCTTTTCTTTTGGTAACAAACAAGTTATAATCTATTCAATAAATTGAATTATCAATCTTTATGTATACGGGAGGAGTTTCGATGGTAGTCTACAAAGATAAAGAACGGGGTACATATTTTTTCGTAACAAGAGTTCGTCAGTTTGATAGGACTAAAAAACAAGTAAAGCGCCGTGGGTTTAAGACTCGAGAAGAAGCACTTGAAGCCGAAGCAAAGATGTTAGCAGAGAAAGACCTGACTTCAAATTTAACGTTTGCTCAAGTGGCAGATAAATATTTCGAATGGTATTGTCAGGGTAAAGAGCAATCTTTGATTATTCCAACCCAAAATGTGATATACAATTACTTAGTACCAGAGTTCGGAAAAATGAATGCGAGTACAATTACAGCTAGACAAGTAATGATTTATCTAAAAAAAATCACTAGCAATTACCCTCCCGAATTTTCACAGGAGATTCATACCACACTTTCTGCTATTTTCAACTTTGTACTCTAGTATATAAAACCTTACATTCCGAAAACCGCACAATAACTTTGTGATGGCTTATTTTGTTACCATGTTATTACCTGTGTTATAATTTACAAAACAAACCGAATAATTAATTTTTAAGTATATACAGGAGGGATTCCAAATGGTAATTTACAAAGATAAAGAACGTGGAACATATTTCTTCGTTGTCAGAGTCCGTCAGTTTGATGGCACTCAAAAACAAGTAAAACGTCGTGGGTTTAAAACTAAAAAGGAAGCACGTGAAGCGGAAGCGAAAATGTTGGTTGAAAAAGAGACGAACTCCAGTTTAACGTTTGCTCAGGTTGCGGATAGTTATTTTGCTTGGTATTGTCAGAGGAGGAAGGAATCTTCAATAGTCACTATTCGAAATGTTATTTACAATCACTTACTACCAGAGTTCGGAAGGGTAAAGATAGACTATCTGACACCTAAACATGTAATGCTTTACCAAAATAAAATTATTAACAAATATTCTGCTAAGCATTTAAAAAAAATTCACGCAGTTCTTTCCTCTATCTTCAATTTTGCAATCAAATTTAATGGTTTATCACAAAACCCAGCGAGAATCGCAGGAAACTTTGAAAAAGAATCCAATAAAAGGATGAACTTTTGGGAATTTGAAGAGTTTAAACAATTTATTGAAGTTGTGGATGAACCATTATATAAAGCATTTTTTTCTACTCTTTATTACAGTGGCGCTAGAAAAGGGGAATTATTAGCTTTAACTTGGGCAGATATTAATTTTGAGGAAAGCACAATAGACATTAACAAAACTGAATATAACAGACAAGTTACAAAACCAAAAACTAAATCTTCCAATCGAATTATCATGTTACCTACATATACCATCAATTTATTGAAAGAACTAAAAAATCATGCTACAGTAAAAACACCTATAAAAAATGATTATGTTGTATTTGGAGAATTTTACAAAAGCATTACCATAGCAACCCTCCATAAAGATTATGACAAGTATGTATCTATAGCGGGAATTAAACGTATTTTAATTCATGAATTTCGACATTCGCATGCATCTTATTTAATAAACAAAGGCGTTAGCCCCCTTGTAGTAGCTCAACGATTAGGTCATTCAAATGTTGCTACAACTTTGAATACATATAGTCATTTATACCCATCAAAGCAAGCAGAAGTAGTTGCATTTATGGAAAAGGATTTCGGATAATAGCTGCCAATTCGTTGCCACTAGCATTCTAGCTATTGATATTACTGAACTAACATGGAATAAATCCTTCTATAAATAGAAAACCGAGCATTAATAATGCATTACTTGCCATAGAAAATATCATAATCGGTTTTCTTCCATATATGTCAGCAATTCTTCCTCCTATAAGTGATCCAAAGCTTGCAGCAATTGGAGAAAGCGCCATAATAACCCCAACTTCCAACAACGAATCTACCTTATCTTTTAAATATAATGCAAAAAAAGGCATTAACATCATCATTGCAATTCCATTTAACGTCTCTCCAATAAATCGAATCCATACGTTACGGTCCATCTCCCTTAACTCACGCCACGTATTTTTCATCATTTCCCCCCTTTAGTTAGCCAACAATTATCTTATAATAAGTTCAGAAAAATGTAAATTTTCAAATAAAAAAATCCATTCTAACAGAATTAGAATGGATTTTTTCGCTTATAAATTCGCAACATCTTCTTCTTTTTTACTGTTGTTTAAAGCACTATGTTTTCGGCTATATAAGAAGTAAACCGCTATACCAATAACCATCCATATCCCAAAACTAATCCATGCTGTCCCCGATAATTGAAGCATTAAGTATAAACAGAAAATCACTGTTAATGCTGGTAAAAATGGTACAAGCGGAGCCTTAAATGCCCTTGGTAAGTCTGGATGAGTTCTTCTCATTACAATTACCGCAACAGCTACGAGTGCAAATGCTGACAATGTCCCCATGTTTACAAGATGTGCTAAAACATTTAAATCTATTAATCCTGAAATCAGTGCCGCAATAATTCCCGTTGTCCATGTATTTAAAAATGGCGTTTTAAATTTCGGATGAACTTTAGCAAGACGCTTCGGTAATAAACCATCTCGGCTCATCGCATAAGAAACACGAACTTGCCCATACATCATAACTAGCATTACTGTTGTAATCCCTGTAATTGCTCCTACTGAAATTACCCCCGCTAATCCATCTTGTCCAATAAATTGAAGTGCAAAAGCAACTGGATCTGATATATTTAGCTGTCCGTATGGAACAATTCCTGTCAAAATAAGCGAAACAACGATATAAAGAACTGTACAAATTAATAACGATGCAATAATACCAATTGGTAAATCACGTTGCGGACGTTTCACTTCTTCTGCCGCTGTTGAAACTGCATCAAATCCTATAAATGCGAAGAATACTGTGGCCGCTCCAGCCATTACACCATCTAAACCAAATGGCATAAAAGGCGTCCAGTTTTCAGGTTTCACATAATTAAAACCAGCAAAGATAAAAATAAGAACAACTGCTATTTTAATAAATACCATAATGTTATTTACTCGTGCACTTTCACGAACACCCCTAGATAAAAGAACTGTCATCACTAAAATAATTAGAACTGCAGGTAAATCGATTATTCCACCCTTACCTGTACCAGGAGCCGAGGAGAGAATAGTCGGAATATGAATTCCAAACCCCTTTAATAAAGATTGAAAATATGCAGACCAACCGTTTGCTACAGCAGATGTAGCAAGTAAATATTCAAGCATTAAGTCCCAGCCAATTAAAAATGCGAATACTTCCCCCATCGTCGCGTATGTATACGTATACACACTGCCCGAGACAGGAACTGAAGAAGCAAATTCAGCATAACAAAATGCAGCAAAGGCACAAGCTAGCGCGGCAATCGCAAATGATAATATAATAGCTGGCCCAGAATGTTTCGCTGCCACAACACCCGTTAGAACAAAAATACCAGTTCCAACGATTGCACCGATTCCAAGCATAGTTAAATCTAGCGCGCCCAATGTTCTTGCTAACGTTTTTTGCTTACTTTCTTGCATTAACTTTGCAATTGGCTTCTTTTGAAAAATTTGCTTCATCTTTCACTCCTCCAAGTTTTAAATTTTCTGAAAATTTTTAATTCGCTTTTTTATTTTACTCATTACGCTTTTCACAGTCAATACTTTTGTCGAAACAAGTAGAAATTCTTCTGAATATGCACCATCCTTATCATTCTTTCTATATATCTTTCGACAACTCTTTTTGGTATTATTATACATGTCGATTCCACAAAAAAGCATGCTCCCTTATTGAGAGCATGCCTTTTTTTACTTATTTCACAGTATATGAACTTTGTTCAATCCAGCTATACATATACTTTTCATCTTCTGTTTCATGTGCTTGTTTTACAATACGAAGCGGACGGAATGTGTCTATCATAACAGCTAATTCAAGCGTCTCTTTCTTCCCTATACTTGCCTCTGTTTTCCCCGGATGCGGCCCATGAGGAATCCCGCTCGGATGAAGTGTAATAGAACCTTCTTCCACACCTTTGCGACTCATAAAGTTTCCTTCTACATAATAAAGAACTTCATCACTATTAACATTACTATGATAATATGGTGCCGGAATTGACTCTGGATGATAATCGTATAAACGTGGTACGAAAGAGCAAATAACAAAATTATGCCCTTCAAATGTTTGATGTACTGGCGGTGGTTGATGAATGCGCCCTGTAATTGGTTCAAAATCCTCTACATTAAATACCCACGGATACAAATAGCCATCCCATCCAACAACATCTAACGGGTGGTGTCCTAAAACATGTTTATGCATATATCCTCTTGATTTTGTCATTACGACAAACTCGCCTTTTTCATCATAGGTCTCTAATTTTTCTGGACCACGAAGATCTCTTTCACAAAACGGACTATGCTCTAACAATTGTCCATATTCATTTCGATAACGACGCGGTGTTGTAATTTGGCTATTCGCCTCTACAACAAGAAACTTAGTCTCTCCTTCATCTGGAATAACACGATAAATCGTTCCAATTGGGATCGTTACATAGTCGCCTTTTCTATAGTGAATCGTTCCAAACATCGTTTCAATTTTCCCTGTTCCATAATGAACAAATAACATTTCGTCGCCATCACCATTACGATAGAAATAATCCATTTTTTCTGTTGGGCTCACTACTCCAATTAACAAATCTTCATTTCCAAGTATGAAATTCCGTCCACTTATTGCATCACCACTTTTTTTATTTTCTTTCGTTCGGAAGTGGCGATGAGAAAGAGCAACATCCTCTTCATACTGCAACTGACAAGAATGCGATAATGCAGAATGACCTACTTCTGTTGGCATATAGTGATGATACAAAATAGACTGCGTACCAGAAAATCCTTTTGTTCCCATTACCTGTTCACGATAAAGCGATCCATCTTTTTTACGAAATTGTACATGTCGTTTATGAGGTAGTTCTCCCATGTGACGATAAAACATGCCCATCACCCGCTTCCTTTTCTTTTTTGATCGTATTACGTAGTGTACCTAAACCAGTAATCGACAGCTCTACAACATCTCCATCTTGTAGCCACTCTTCTGTACCAAGTTCTAAAATACATCCTGTTCCTACTGTCCCAGAACCAATCACATCTCCTGGATATAACGTAACGTCCTCTGAAGCACGTTCAATCATTTCAGCAAATGTATAGTAAATATCTTGGAAGTTTCCCTTTGATAATAGTTTTCCGTTTACATGAGCAGTCATTTCTAAATCATATCGATCACCATTACGATAAACATCTAATTCCTCTTTCGTAACAAGATGTGCTCCTAACGAAGTTGCAAAGTCCTTTCCTTTCGCCGGACCGAGACCTACTTTCATTTCTGTTGCTTGTAAGTCTCTCGCACTCCAGTCGTTCATAATACAATAACCAAAAATATATTCCTCTGCTCGCTCACGAGAAATATTTCGCCCTTCTTTTCCTATTACGCAAGCAATCTCCAGCTCATAATCAAGCTTTTTAGACTTTTTCGGACCAATTACAAAATCACCGGAACCAATTACAGCACGATGATTAGTAAAATAAAAAACCGGAATATCATACCATTCAGGCACAACATCTAGTCCTCTTCGTCCACGAGCTGTTTTTACATGTTGTTCAAATGCGTAAAAATCTCGAATACTACTCGGATTAGGAAGAGCAGCTGTCAATTGTACTTCTTCTAAAGCATATATACCCTTATTTGGATTCTTAATATTCCGCACTACTTCTACATACTCATCAGCTTTTTCTAAAAAAGCCATCATAGAAGAAGGGATTTTCCCTTCACTAGCAAGATTCATATCTATTACTTTGTCACCTTCAAGCCATCCAGCCCGTATTTCTTTTGAAGGAAGACGAAATGTAACAAATTTCATCCTGATTCCTCCTTATAAAAATGAAATTTCCACCAGCAAAGGGACTTTTGCTGGTGGATATAAATCTTATAAGTTTCCGCGACGCTCTTGTTCTCTTTCAATTGATTCGAATAACGCTTTAAAGTTTCCTTCACCAAATCCACGAGAACCTTTACGTTGAATGATTTCAATAAATAAAGTCGGGCGATCTACAATTGGTTTCGTAAAGATTTGTAGTAAGTAACCTTCATCATCACGATCTACTAAGATCTTTAATTCTTTTAGCTTATCAATTTCTTCATCGATTTTTCCAACTCGTGCAGTTAACTCATCATAATAAGTATCAGGTGTATCTAAAAACTCCACCCCATTTGCACGAAGCGCTTCAACCGTTTTAACAATATCACTTGTTAATAAAGCAAGATGCTGTACACCAGCTCCATTATAGAATTCTAGATACTCTTGAATTTGTGACTTTCTCTTTCCGTCTGCTGGTTCGTTAATCGGAAACTTAATACGGCTTCCATTCGTCATAACTTTCGACATTAACGCCGAATACTCTGTACTAATATCGTCATCATCAAAATGAATCATTTGTTTAAAGCCCATGACATTCTCGTAATAACTAACCCACTCTTCCATTTTTTCAACATTACCAACTACATGATCGACAGCAATTAAACCAGACTCTTCAAATGGAATATTAAACTCTACCTTTTGGAATCCTGGCATAAATGCCCCTTTATAATTTTTACGCTCTACAAGCGTATGAATTGTATCACCATACGTACCAATAACTGCTTTTTTCAATGTACCGTCCTCATCTGTTAATTCCTCTGGTGGAGCAATTGCGACGGCACCACGTTTCACTGCTTCTGAGTATGCTTTATCAACATCATCAACAAGTAGTGCCACATCCTTCACGCCATCACCATGAGTCTTTACAAACTCTGCAATACGATTTTCACTACTTAAAGCTCCAGACACAACGAAACGCATATTTTTTTGCACAAGAACATAAGATACCTTTTCACGGTTTCCAGTTTCTAATCCAGAGTAAGCCACAATTTTGAATCCGAACGCTCTCGCAAGATAATAACTCGATTGCTTTGCATTCCCTACGTAAAATTCCAAATGATCTACATCACGTACTGGAAAAAAATCCTCCATTTGTGCAGCTAGCGTATCCATAGATTTTTGTTTCATAATATCTTCATCCCCCTGTAAATAGATTAAATGGTCCATACTTAAAACCAACCGAAAACGCTTCCAACATAAATAAATAGAAATTAGTTAGCAAGCTAACAAATTCTGACCTTTAAAATTTTCTATCTTTTCTGTCAAATTCCTCTTTTTTTCTTACATATAAAATTCGACTTTTTTCTCTTTGAAATAAAGCGGGATTTTATTCAGTGGATTTTTGATTATTCGTTGAATCAAATTTCAAACGCAGCGTCTAATTAGCCATAAATGCTGGATAATGAGGTAACTTTAATACTTGAGGGTATATAAGAAGAATATAAAAAAGACTCCAACATATTAACTACTTACTAATACGTTAGAGTCTTTATTTTTTTTGAATGATTGTATTTATATATATCATACTAATACACTTGCAAGGAATAGAATAAATGATGTTAATATTACCGCTCCACCTAAGGATCCTAATAAATCTGTTTTTGTTACTTGAAACACTTGTTCACTGTTCATATCCCTCATTCTCCCTTCTTTTTCTTTTGTTACAAAGTTTCTATTATACTAATACACTTGATAGAAATACGATTAATGCTGTTAATACTACCGCTCCACTTGCTGATCCTACGAAGTCACCTTTTGTTACTTGTAATACTTGCTCTTTCATATCTTTCATTCTCCCTTCTTTTTCTTTTGTTACAAAGTTTCTATTATACTAATACGCTTGATAGAAATACGATTAATGCTGTTAATACTACCGCTCCACTTGCTGATCCTA
>NZ_JBMDKC010000112.1:0-17197 GCF_057809515.1 Bacillus sp. FG16 | reverse complement strand
AAAAAGAGGTTCAGACACAAAAACAGGCTGTAGAGAAGACTTTCTCCACAGCCTGAAGGTCTCATAACGAGACCTTGCTTTTTTACGCTTCTCTTACCGCACTTTGCATAGACACCGGCTCTTCTTTTACTTTCACTTTACGCTGCGGCACCATATTAAATACGATATTTAAAAGTACTGCTGACGCACTTCCAAGTACAATTCCGTTATCTGTTAAAATACGAATGTTTTCAGGAAGTTGTGAGAATAATGTAGGAACGACTGTAACACCAAGCCCGATTCCGACAGAACATGCAACGATTAATAAGTTTTCTTGTTTACCAAAATCAACGCTACTTAACATTTTAATACCATATGCCATTACCATACCGAACATTGCGAGCATAGCACCGCCAAGTACTGATTTCGGAATGATTGTTGTAATAGCTGCGATTTTAGGAATGAATCCAAGAACGATTAACATACCACCGCAAGTATAAATAATAACGCGATTTCTTACTCCAGTTAATTGAACAAGTCCTACGTTTTGAGAGTAAGTTGTATATGGGAACGCGTTGAAAATGCCACCTAACACCATCGCTAATCCTTCTGCTCGATAGCCCTTTGTTAATTCTTTTTCACCGATTTTTTTATTGCAAATATCAGATAATGCAAAGTATACACCCGTTGCTTCTACAATCCCTACACAAGCAACGAGAATCATCGTAATAACTGGTGTTAATTCAAATGTTGGTGTACCGAAGTAAAATGGTTGAATACCATGGAACCAATCAGCCTCTCCAACCGCTTGCAAGCTTACTTTCCCCATAAACGCTGCAACGATTGTACCGAACAATAGACCTAGTAAAATAGAGATTGAACGAATAAATCCATCAAAGAAACGATACATAATGATGATAAATAGTAACACACCAAATGCTAATGCTAAATTTTCAAGACTACCGAAATCCTTACTTCCTACTCCTCCAGCCATATCATTAATTGCTGCTGGAACAAGTGTAACTCCAATTACAGTAACAACAGATCCTGTTACAACAGGTGGGAAAAGCTTTACAAGTTTCCCGAATAACTTTGCAAAAATAACAACGAACAATCCAGCAGCAATAATTGCTCCATAAATGGAAGACACACCGTATTGTTTTCCAATCGCAATCATTGGTCCAACGGCTGTAAATGTACAACCAAGTACAACGGGAAGTCCAATACCGAAAAAGCGATTTGATAATGCTTGTAAAATTGTCGCAACGCCACACATTAATAAATCAATTGAGACTAAATATGTTAACTCTTTTTGATTTAAACCAAGTCCACCGCCCACAATAAGCGGAACGATAATTGCTCCAGCATACATTGCAAGCATATGCTGCATACCAAGCGATGCAATTTTAAATGGATGCTGCTTCATCGTTTATTTCACCTCCGCAGTTTCTTGCTGTACAAATGTAACTGTGCCGTTATCAAGTGATGCAATTTCTGCTAGTGATTCAACACGAACACCTTGTTCACGAAGCTTCTTTCCTCCATCTTGAAATGCTTTTTCAATAACAATTCCAATTCCTGCAATACTTGCTCCTGCTTGCTCTACCAAACTCATTAAACCTAAAGCAGCCTGACCGTTTGCTAAAAAGTCATCGATGATTAGCACGCGATCATTTTCATCGATATGATTTCGAGATAATGAAATTTCATTTGTTTCTTGTTTTGTAAATGAATATACGTTTGCAACGTACATATTATCTTGTAACGTTAACGATTTACGTTTTCTTGCAAAGATTACTTTTACACCAAGCTCTAATGCAGCCATAACAGCTGGTGCAATGCCTGAAGATTCAATCGTCACGATTTTTGTAATGTTCTCTTCTTTAAAACGTTTAGCAAATTCTTTTCCGATTTCTTGCATAAGTACTGGATCAATTTGGTGATTTAAAAATGCATCCACCTTTAATACATCACCAGATAAAACCTTTCCTTCATTCAAAATCTTTTCTTGTAATACTTTCATGTTTGTTCCCCCTCTTATGCAATAAAAAAACTCCAAAAGCCGCCACCACTCGTTACAAGTGAGAGACGCGCTTTTGGAGTTTCGCAAAAAAAGAATGCTAAACAAGCAATTATATTCGTCCTCACTCATAGTCAAAGTATTTACGGTACTTCGGTAGAAACTTGCAGGCCATATCCCCGCGATTATATGAGTGTAGCTAACTATTTATTTTATAGAAGGATTATAACGCACTTTTTATACTTTGAAAAGCATTTATCGAAAAAACACGTACGAATTTTTAAAAACTACTATTTTCGTTCGAGTTTTGTAAACTCTTTCATTCCCAATTACAACTTCGTTAAAATGACTGGTCCATCTTTTGTAATCGCAATTGTATGCTCGTATTGAGCTGATAATTTCCTGTCCATCGTTCTTGCAGTCCATCCATTTAAATCTACTTTCGAGTATCGCATACCTACATTGACAATCGGCTCAATCGTAATCACCATTCCTTCTTGTAACTGAGGCCCTTGTCCTTGCTTCCCAAAATGAAAAATTGCTGGTTCTTCATGAATCTCTTTACCAATTCCATGTCCCGTAAAGTCTCTTGCGACAGAAAAACCTTCATTTGTTACATAACTTTCAATTGCATAACCAATGTCTCCTACATGATTACCGATTACTGCCTGATCAATCCCTTTATATAAAGCTTTTTCAGCTACTAACAATAACCTTTCTGCTTCATCAGAAACATTTCCGACTATATACGGCCAAGCAGAATCTGAAAGACCACCATTTAAGTTTACTACCATGTCAACGGTTACAATATCTCCTTCATTTAAAGGAACATCGGCCGGAAACCCATGACACATTTCATCGTTTACAGATGCACATATCGCATATGGATACCCATTGTAATCTTTCTGTTCAGATGTGGCACCATGCTTTTTTAAATACATTTCAACAAACGTATTAATTTCTTGTGTCGTTATACCTGGCTTTATCATTTTCGCAATTTCTTTATGACATGAAGCAAGTAATTTTCCAGATTCATGCATCAAATCTATTTCATTTTTCGTTTTAATTGTAATCATACTACCTCTACCTTTCCTTACTAAACCTGCTATTTGCTACTAAAATTCAATCATACACATCAAAACCCTCAATTACAACAAGTACAAAAATATGTATCATATATTTCTACATCAAAATAAAAAAAACAGAAGATCCCTCTGTTTTTTAATCATTTTTACACATGTAATTCATTTTCAAAAACTCAAAACAACTACCATTTGTTCTCTGTATAAACGTTCCAACTGCCTCAAATCCTGCTCTTTTATACACTTTGATTGCTCTCTCATTAAATGTCGCTACTGATAGTGTTATATAATTGCATCCGTATTTTTCTTCACTAAAAGCTAGTCCAGCATTTACGAACTGTAAACCAAATCCATTGCCAGTTATATCAGGTCTCATTCCAAGTCCTATATCAACCGTTCCATCATTCATTTTACAAACAGTAAAAAAAACCAATGAGAATGCCATTTTGCTTCACAGAAAATGTATGATTCCCTCTACTCTCACCATGTAAAAATTCATCTAAATCTTCTTCATCTGCCTCTATATCATAAAAAGAATATTTCCCTTCATAATGCCAGTTATACGCAATTTCCTCCGCTTCTTCTTGCTTCATTACTGTATATGTATAACCCATTCTCCCATCCCCTTTAACAAAAAGAGCTGCAATTAAGCAGCTCTTTTTTTTACAACTCATAAATCTCTTTATATTTCGCTTCTAAATAATCGGCTAAGTAGTTTGCATTTAAGCCTTCACCTGTTACATCTTTTAAAATTTCAAGTGGCTTTTTCGTTTTACCATATTGGTGAATATGTTCTGTTAACCATTCACGAATCGGTGTTACGTTTCCTTCTTCTAATAATGCATCAAAGTTCGGAATATCTTTTAACATTCTTTGCTTAAATTGCGCTGCATACATGTAACCAAGCGCATAAGATGGGAAATATCCAAATGAGCCACCAGCCCAGTGAACATCTTGCAATACACCTTGCGCATCATTTTCCGGACGAATTCCTAAATATGCTTCCATCTTATCATTCCAAGCTGCTGGTAAGTCCTTCACTTGTAATGTACCATCAAATAATTCTTTCTCTAATTCATAACGCACCATAACATGAAGCGGGTATGTAAGCTCATCTGCTTCTATACGAATGAATGACGGCTTCGATTCGTTAATTGCATCATAAAACTCATCGACTGACATATCATCAAATTGACCATCGCTATACTCTTTTAATAAATCATAATTTTTCTTCCAGAATGATTTATTACGGCCGATAAAGTTCTCAAAGAATAATGATTGTGATTCGTGAATACCCATAGATGTACCACTGCAAAGTGGTGTACCTTCAAATTGTTCTGCAATGTTTTGTTCATATACTGCATGACCACATTCATGAATTGTTCCAAATACAGCCATACGGAAATCTTTTTCATCATAGCGTGTCGTAATACGAACATCCCCTCTATTTAATGTAATTTCGAAAGGATGTACTGTTTCATCAAGACGACCTGCTTCAAAGTCATAATTCAATTGCTTTAATAGTTCTAATGTAAAGTTCTTTTGTTTTTCTTTTGAAAACTGTTCCGATAAAGCACTTGTTTTTAATCCTTTTTTAGACTCAGAGATTTCTTTTACAAGCGGCACGATGCGCTCACGAAGTTGACCAAATACGTGATCTAAAACTTCTACTGTAATACCTGGCTCATACATGTCTAATAATGTATTGTATTTATATGTTTCATAACCCCAATATGTAATAAATTTCTTTTTAAATTCAACAATTTTTTCTAAGTACGGGCGGAACATTTCGAAATCAGATTTTTCGCGAGCTTCTTCCCACACACTCTCTGCTTTCGCTTCTAATTTCACATAAGCCTCATATTCAGCTTGTGGAATTTTTTTATTTCTATCATATTCTTTCCGACACTCTTCAACCATTTTCTTTGTCGTTTCAGAAAGTTTATCTTCACGTATTAAAGCTTCAAGTTCTGTTAAATAGTTTCCCATCTCATCTGAAGTCGACATAGCAAACACTTCTGACGAAAGCATACCAATTACTTCTGAACGCTGATCTACACCTTTTTTTGGTGCACCTGTTCTTAAATCCCAAAACATTAAACTTAATGCTTCTCCGTAATTCTGTATCTTCTTCACGTATGTTAAAAATTGTTTTTCTACCTCATATGTAGCAACTGTCATCGTATAAAAGCCTCCTTTTTCTACCTCAAACTTAATTCGACACGGAAACATAAATTCCTTTTATAATAGAAAAAAAGCTTGGCAAGCGCCAAGCTTTCTCCTTATAATTCTTTACCTTCTACTGGCAGTACATTTTTCACAGCTGCAACTACTTTCTCATCTTCTGAATCAGATAAGAAGATTGATATAGCACCTTTATCTTCACTTGTACGAATTAAACGCCCAATTCCTTGACGAAGTCGTAAAATCATATATGGTACATCTACATCCCAGAATGGATCATTTACGTGCTTACGTTTCGCTTCAAACACAGGATCGTTTGGAGGGAATGGTAATGACCAAATAATAACGTGTGATAATGATGAACCAGGAATATCTAAACCTTCCCATAAATGAACCGCACAAAGTACAGTCTCTTCTTCATTTTGGAAACGAGAAACGAGCTGGCTAATTTCCTGATCTCCCTCATATAAGAACGGAACCGACATTTGCTCTTTACTTACATACTCTTTGAACGCTGCAAGCTCTTGCGTTGTACGGAATAATACAAGCGTACGTCCATTTGTTTTTTGTATATTTTCAAGTGTATATTGACACTTTCTTTCCCATTCATTTTCTTTCGTATGCGATAGTAAGTTTACTGCCATTTGCTCTTCGTAATCAAACGGTGAAGCAACTGAGAATGATAAGTAATCTGTTACCCCTAGGCTATTAGCTGTAAACGCGAATGAATCATTGTTCGATAATGTCGCAGAAGAGAAAATATACGGTATTTTCTTCGAGAACACTTTCTCTTGTAATACTTCTTCAACTGCACGCGGCATAATCACTAACGTGAAGGCACCATCACCTTCTTCACCCCAAGTAATTACATTTTTCTCGTGCATGAACAGACGAAGTGAATGTTCTAATACATCTAAATGCTCATCAACAATATTTAAATCATACGTGTTTACTGTATGCATTTCACTTTCGAATACTAATGCATCTCCAACTTCACCGATTTTTGCATAAAGTCGTTTCGCTTCAGCTGTTACTTTTTCTGTCACAGTAATTTCTAAACGATCAGAACCGGCAATTTCTTTTTTGTTTTCTTGTAACACATCAAAGAATCGCTCTGTTTGCCAAATTGTTTCTTCTACTAAATGTGCAAACTCCTCACGAATATCGTTTTGTAGCAATCTCGTTAAAAGTTGCTCCATCATCGTTTGCTTTAAACGGTACGTTAAAGCTTTTTGAGCTGCATACTCTACAAGATGCCCTTCATCGAATACAACGCAGCTACTTTCAGGTAATAACGGAATTTGTCCTTCACGTTTACGAGCATCGTACGTCCAAATATGATCCATATAGAAATCTTGAGAACAAATAATTAAATCTGCTGCTTTACGATAATGTTCACGAGAAAGAGTTTGACCACAGCGATGACGTGAATCGCAAGTAAAGCAATCCTGGAAGTAATCCCAGTTTACTCTTGACCATTCTTCGTCATTTAAAAGTGGAAATTCTTTTCGATCACCATAGTGAGTAAAGTTTTGCATCGTACCATGATCGAATACGAATTGTGGTAATTCATAATATAGGTCTTCAATTACTTCTGGAGCTCGTCCACTCATAACATCTTCTAATTTTCGTAAACATAAATAATTATCCATTGATTTCGCAAGTCTTACATCAACTGATAAACCTAATGCTTCAGATAATTTAGCAATGTCCCCTTCTTCTTTTACAAGCTGCTCAATTAACGTTTCATCTGCACAAGCGATAATTGCTGGTTTTCCAGTATAACGCGCGTAGCAAATTGCATATAGAAGATATACAATTGTTTTCCCTGTTCCTACACCCGCTTCTGCGAACATAACTTTCTTTTCTTGGAAAGCGCGTTCTAACTGAAACGCCATAAAAATTTGTTCATCACGCTCTTCAAAGCCTTTTTCCGGAAGGATGTCGTAAAACACATCTCCAATCCACTCATTCAACTTATCATAAAAATTATCTTGTTTTCCTACTTCAAATGGTAATCTCTTCTCAGTAAACATCCTTAGCCTCCAACCAAAAAGTTTTTCTATAAAAAGATATAGCAACTGCTACACATATGTGTGCAACCTCTTTCCCCTGTTGCAATACATCGAAATTCACGAAAAAAAATTTTCCTTTCGAAAAAGGAAAATTTTCTTCTATATTAATGACTTTAAATATCGTTTATCAATCGCCGTTTCATGTGAAAGAGCTGACAAATATTCTTCTTGTGCTTTTTGTATTTCATCTACAATTACACCTTGACTATCCACTTCTTTTCCGAGCTCATCATACGTACGGTGAATAGCTTTTTGAATCATTGATAATTGGAAACTATCCATATCACTTCCTCCTTTACGCATTACATAATAGCCAGTATATGCGCGCTGGAGGAGTTTTATACTATGAATTACGCGGTGGACGTTTTCCGAAGTATTGGTAGTAATCTGTACGGATAAATCCATTAAACAGTTTACGCTTCTTCGACGCATCTTTTCCATAACACTTCTCAAATGCTTCGTAGCTTGTTAATACATACGCTGACCATGTATCTAATGGGCGGAATACTTGTCCCATTTCTTTATACAGTTGTTCAACGAGTGCTTTTTCACTTAAACGTTCTCCGTATGGAGGATTCGTTACAACGTAGCCATAATCCTCTTTTGTTGTGAAATCTTTTACTTGCATTTGTTTAAATGTAATTAAATCGCCTAAGCCTACTTCGTCTGCGTTATCTTGAGCAACTCGAATCATACGATGATCAATATCTGATCCAATGATTTGTAATCGTTGATCATAGTTCGCTAAATCTTCAGCTTCTTGACGAGCTTCACGCCAGTTTTGTTTACCTACCCAGCCCCACTCATCTGATGCGAAACCACGGTTAAATCCTGGTGCAATGTTTTGTCCAATTAATGCTGCTTCAATTGGAATTGTACCTGATCCACAGAATGGATCAACAAATGGACGATCTGGCTTCCAGTTTGTTAATTTAATTAAAGACGCAGCTAATGTTTCTTTTAACGGAGCTTCCCCTTGATCCATACGGTATCCACGTTTATGAAGTCCAACACCACTCGCATCAATTGTTAATGTTGCAATATCCTTAAGCATTGCAATCTCGATACGGAATAACGGACCATCTTCTTCAAACCAAGTTGTACGTTTATATGTTGTTTTTAATTTTTCAACGACAGCCTTTTTAACAATACGTTGGCAATCCGAAACACTGAATAATTCAGATTTTAAAGATTTACCGATAACAGGGAATTCGCCATTCTCTGGAATATAATCTCCCCAGTTTAATGCTTTCGTTTTTTCAAATAGCTCATCAAATGTTGTTGCTTTAAATTCGCCAACTTTAATTTTTACACGGTCTGCAGTACGTAACCATAAATTCGTGCGACAAATCGCCTTTTCATCTGCTTCAAATGTTACTTTGCTGTTTTCTACTTGACATTCATAACCAAGATCGCGAACTTCTCGGGCAACTAACGCTTCAATACCCATTGCCGCTGTTGCAATTAAAGTAACTTTTCCCATTTGTATTCACCTCTTATGTATATTCAAACAATAATTAATAGCAATTGGTTCTATTAATCATTACATTTTACGAAGAATTTTCTCATTAATCATTTTAACTCATACTTTATAACTTCATACAAATAAAAAGCCCTCCTCTAACAAAGGAGAGCTGAGTTATTTCATAGTTGGTTCATAACGTTCTGTAAGCCATGTTCTGTTCCTTTGTACTACAAACGGCCCACGCCTCGTACTCCGGTGGCAATCATCTATCTACAGGTTATAAAACCTGTCCTTTCCCGTCGTTCATTTCCTTGGAAAAGATTCCCCTACCATTATTTGGGTTTCTCGCTCGTGGGGTTTACCTCGTTCCACTCCTATCATTTCTTCAAGGACTTCGTCACTGTGGCACTTTAAAGGTAGTCAAACCATATCCGAAAGGACTTAGGTTTTTTCCCTGCCGTTAAACCAGCCTTACAGCCAGAATACCCTAGCTTATGAATTGGCTAGGCACGAACACTACAGCCATCTCAGGCCGTGCGAGCATGGACTTTCCTCTACAACGTTGGCGTTGCAGCGATTACCCAAACGTTATGACATCCATTAGTATAGTGGAAACAAAAAGATTTTGCAACGTTTTTTTCTATGTAAAATGCTTAAACCTTTTCCCACCTTACATCATTCGTATAACTTACTTCCAAATACAGCTTTTTCTAAGTTAGATAAGCGTTTTAAAATATCCGTATTCGTGTTGTTATAAACCGGTTGTGCAACTGGTGTTTGTACAGGTTGTTGTGGAACTTGCGTTACTGCTAGTTTTTGTTCCTCTAATTCACGCTTTAAACGAGCATTTTGTTGCTTTAATTGCTCAAACTCTTTGTGGAAAGCTTCATAATCTTTAATGATCATATCAAGAAACTTGTCTACTTCTTCTTGCTGATAACCTCTCATACCTGTTTTAAATTCTTTTTCTAAAATATCTTTCGCTGTTAATTTAATTTTATCCGAAATCATTTTCTTCACCTCAAATTTTTACCAAAACTTTCATTAACTAAATTTTTTCAGAAACAATGCTTTTTGTCAATCATATATACGAGTACTATATTACATATTACTCTGCATTATTCCACTGTTCCTCTTCTATTATATCTTGTAAATCAGAAAAAAGAATGAAATAACTGTGATAATTTTCTATTTCCCCTTTTTTCTTTGCTGCTTCTACAATATATTTGGGGCTTCCTGGTTTTTCTTCATCGTATACCGCTAAAAGCGCATCACTTTTTTCAATAAAAAATTGATTTTTTAATTTAAATTGCTCTGGACTTTCATACTTCCTTTTCGTGATACTATCAACATGGTCTGCTTGGGAGAGAATAAATTCGTAATATTCACGATTATCTTCTTTCCAACTTTCTTCTTGTTCTAAAAACGGAGTGAATACCGCTAATTTTAAATCTGGATATTCTATTTGAATTTCAAAAACAACTTCAGCAGTCCATAATTCTACACCTAACTGACCGCTTATTATAACCCACTCTAAACCATCTTCTACAAAAGTGGTTAATTTACGGTGTAAGGCCTTCTTTATACACTCCACCCCTGGATGATCATTTTTAAATATTCCAAGTTCAAATGGCTTATATCCTGTTACTGCAATAACTTTCATATCAACACTCCAATTACAAAAAAAGAACTAGCATTTCGCTAGTTCTAACATATCATTTACTTTTTAAATATTCCACCAACGTTTGGTCCGATATTTGGACCAATTGGCGATACATTGTTTGGTAAAAATGGTGATACATTTGGTCCTGGTCCAAACGGTGACACATTCGGTCCTGGTCCAAATGGAGAAATTTGATGTCCGTGATGATGATGATGGCCATGGCCACACGGTCCACATCCGCCACCAAATCCTGGATCGATTGGGTCCACGACATTTACATTTGAATTTGTTTGTGGGAAGAAGTTTTGGTTTTTAATTTGTTGATGGTGTACATGTGTTGTATGTGTTGGGAAAATGTGTGGCACCACCGTTGTTGAAAAAGAGTGTGTTACGCATTGTTTCGTCGGATGAACGACAGGAGCAGTTGTACAAATAGGTCCTACAGGCTTATGCCCTCCAAAGCAAGGATGACAATGATGCATAGTTTTTTCTCTCCTCTCTCGTTAAAAAAATCTGATTACACTTTACAGTATGAGAAAAGAGAGAAAGCCGTTTGTTATATATACCCATTTATTACAAGGAAATTTGTCTAGTCCTTTATTTCATATACAATACTTTCATAGACAACCCTTCAACATTACTTACCAAAAAAGCCTCCAACTTGCTTTACAATACCTGTCACCTGATTCATCGCATTCATCATTTGTCCAGCTGTATTCATCATTTTATTTACATCATAGTTACCATCTGATGTTTTAAATTGAGAAACAAAACTAGAAAACTGACTTGGCTGTTGTTGCTTTTGTTTACTCTGCGTCGGATACGGTTGTTTTGGTGGATAAAACATCCCTTGTTGATTAGCATAGGCCGCTGGTGGTGGCATATAATATTGCGAATTCATATAAGGCTGCTGCTGTTGTTGATTCATGTATGGTTGCTGAGCTTGTGATTGTTGAGCTTGATTCACATAAGATTGCTGCTGTTGTGGTTGTTGAGCTTGATTCATAAATGACACTTCAAACGGTTGATAATAATTTTGATTTCCATAATAAGGCTCGAAAGGATACATATTATACCGTAAATATGTATCCGTATTATATTGGTACATATTTTGCTGTGCATATGGATTCGTTTGCTGATATACGTTAGGTTGTTGAAACATGCATTCTCTCCTCCTTTACATAAGTTTCTACATATATAATATGTACCTATAAAATAATATGTGTGATGGAGTATCTGTCTATTTTTGTCGGAAGTTTAAATTTTTAAAAAATTAAGAAAGAAAACCCTTCCATGCTATGATAATTAAGAAGAAGATTCTCATGGGGGAGGAATCAACATGGTATTAGGGGATTTAAAACAAGCGTTTTCTCAAAAAAAGGGGTATTGCACAGAGAATGCAAATGAATTATTAGACTTTGCGAGACATTGGTATCTCGAAGGAAAAATATGCATATCAGATTATCGAACATTAATAAGAGAATTAGAAATAAACGGCGCAACAAAACCTACAACAATGACAGAAGCATAAAAATAACAAGAGGGTTCTCCCTCTTGTTATTTACATTGCTCAACTATATTTTGCAAAGTATACGAAACGGCTTGGTGTGTTTCAAAGAATCGTTTACCTTTACCTTTATTTACAAAGCATTGTAACACATTCGTTTGTAAATTATCGTATACTTGATCAATTTGCTGTACATGTATATACTTTGGCTTTTCTTCTTTAATCCACGTATAAGCTAATTCTTTCCACTTCTCTAATTCCTCATCTACCATATCTACAAACGGTTTCATATCCTTATAAAAATCGTATTCAATCAGTTCTCTTTTTTTTACATTCGCTTCATTATTATACTGCATGAGTTTTTCTGAAGACTGTATTAATGCTTCATTCTTCATTTCTTTCCCACCTTATTATGCACTCACTACGACGTTTTGAAATGTCTTTACCCAATTCCCTTTTTCTTCGTGATGCACTAATTTATTTTCCATATGTTCAATATGCATTTCTGTTATTTCTATCTTATTGCATATTTTTTCACTCGCACCCTTTAATGCATGATTCATTCTAATCCCTATATTCATTTCCAGCAAATCGAGAGAACTTAACATTTGATCCATTTTTTTCATTACATCTTCCTTCTGAACCATCGCCATATACAAAACGCCTCCTTCTTTGCTTTTCCTTTGTCATGTAATTTCGCCGAATGATTCACCACTCCTGCCCACATGACAAAACTAGTTGTTATTCGTCAAAGAAATCATTTCGTATGTCATTTATAGAAATGGTAACAATACAAAAAGGAGGTGTATTACAATGGCAAAGAACAAAAATGAAAAAAAGAAAAAACAAAACAAACAACAAAATAAACCCGAGACTGGCAATCCAAAGCTAGATGGTCCAAACTTCCCTGCTACATAAAGCGAGACTTTATTACGAACGGTTAAATTTCTAGTCACCCTTAATCTCCTACTAGCATTACGTTTTGAGATTAAAGTCGTAGCAAGCATAGCAGGATTATTTCAAATTAAGAAGTCCCGTCTTCAAAATGGAAGACGGGACTTCTTTTTTATTATATCATGAACTCATCCATCCTTTTAGCAAAACGATTTATGATAGATATCCTATAGATTTGTTCCCTCTTTCTTCTATACCATTCTGTTATATTAACTTCCCCTTTAGGTTCTTCAAGTACAAATAGCACATTCATTTTCATATTTGCACAAAACCAATCTCTCATTTTTATTTCTTCATGTGAAACAACAGAATAAACATCTCTAAGTGCTGGCGTACAAGATTTTCTAGTTTTCTTTGCGTAAAATTCATAATCTTCTCTAGACCCAGTATGTGTAGTTTGCAATGCAAACTTATAAAAAGAACCATTATAAATCGGATGAAACAATAACCATGCTAATTTTTTTCCCAGTTCTATACGCTGTTGTAACGTTTCAAATTGATAAACCGAAAATCCATACATTCTCCCTTCAATTGTTGGGAAGATAACTGCACTAATATGAAATCTTTCTTGTACTTTAAAAAGTGCAGTATGGAATACATATTTTTTAAAATATGTGTTCTCAATGACTGGTTTTTGAATTTTATTTTGTTCATTTATAATAAGCGCTGTCATAAGCCTATTCATATCTCTTCTTTCCCAGAAAAGTAACCATTCTTTTTCCATAAAAATTGATACACTGAAATATTGCAACAAATGAAAGAGAGGTGCACAGCTCTTCTTACTTTCCTCATACAATAATAACTGAGGAAATGCATCTAAGAAAATAATCCAATTAGCTTGTTCGTATAGAAGAAATAAATGTTTTTTTACCGTTTTAGGTAAAATAGTAGCATAATATCTCCCTTCCAAATCAGTCATATTCCATCCTGCATTTCTCGAAACCATACTCGCTAAAAAGGCCCACCTGATTTCACTATTTCTTAAATAATATTCTTGATAAGATTGCGTCCGAGAAATATTGTCCACATTAGCTATTTCTGTTTTCTTTTTAATATTGTAAATAATTTCTTTTTCTTCCTCTGTACAAAACTTTTTTTCTCGATTTTGTTTAATTTTCATATAATCATTCCCTGTAAACATGAATAAGTCATCATACCTTTCATCAAAAAGGTCACATCTTTTTTCATTTTTTGATATAATCACCTTTGTAAGTAATTCTTAACAAGTTGGGAGTGGACACACTATGACCATTCGTTACCCAAATGGAAAAAGGTATAATCAAGCTTCACAACCTCAAAAAACACCTATAAAAACACATACTTATAGTAATAGAGGTATGTCCCTTGAAGAGGAATTGAATGAAACAAATCAATATTACTTAACCCATAATATTGCATGTGTACATAAAAAACCTACACCTCTTCAAATTGTAAAAGTAGATTACCCCGCTCGAAGTGCTGCAGTGGTAAAAGAAGCGTATTTTAAACAACCTTCTACAACAGATTACAACGGTGTATACAAAGGGAAATACATCGATTTTGAAGCGAAGGAAACAAAAAATAAAACTAGTTTCCCACTTCAAAACTTCCACCTTCATCAAATTGAACATATGAAGCAAGTGGTTGCTCATAATGGAATTGCATTTGTCATTATTAAATTTACACTTTTTGATGAATTTTATTTATTAGATGCAAAACATATTATTGCATTTTGGAATCGTCAAAATACAGGTGGACGCAAGTCGATTACGAAAGAAGAAATAGAAGAGCATGGATCCTTATTATCATGCGGTTATCACCCTCGGATTGACTATATCCGTGTACTAGACACGGTTTATTTTTCGTGATAGAGTCATCACTAAGGCTCTTTTTTCGACTTTTGGGGGAGAGAATGAAAGGTAGGAGAAAGTATAATGTCAGATAATTATCGTTCTCGTACAGAACGAAATCATGTAAAAAATCAAGAGAAAAAAACAAATAAAGAAGAAAAACCAAAGAAAAAAGGCTCCTTTTTCAAGAAATTCCTTATAGGTTGTCTACTTCTTGGTATCGTTGGTCTTGTAGCCGGCGTTTCCGCTTTCTTTGTTATGGTAAAGGACGCTCCAAAATTAGATAAATCCAAACTTGTTAATCCTTTATCAACAAAGTTTCTTGATAAAAACGGAAATTTCTTCTATGAATACGGTGCTGAAAAACGAACGCATGTTACTTATGATCAAATTCCAAAAGTAGTTGAAAATGCATTCCTTGCAACTGAGGATTCGCGTTTCTATGATCATAATGGAATTGACTTTAAACGAACTACAAAAGCAGTTATGGAAAATGTCACTGGTGGTTTCGGTTCCCAAGGTGGTAGTACGATTACACAGCAAGTCGTTAAGAACTATTTTCTAACGATGGATAAAACCGCTAAGAGAAAAGTACAAGAATGGTACTTATCTTATAAATTAGAGCAACAATACTCTAAACATGAGATTTTAGAAATGTACTTAAATAAGATTAATTTAGGTAACCGTTCATATGGTATTGCGACAGCAGCGCAAAAATATTATGGTAAAGATTTAAAAGACTTGCAATTACATGAAGCTGCTATGCTCGCTGGTTTACCCCAAGGTCCAAACATTTATGATCCAACAAAAAAGGAAAATGTTGAACGAGCAACAAATCGTCGTAATGTCGTATTATCATTAATGAATCGACATGGTTATATAACAAAAGAAGAAATGAATAACGCAGTTAAGATCCCAGTAACAGAGGGCCTTCAACCGTCTTCAGAAATAACTGAGATGAAGTATCAAGCATTTTTAGATGCAGTTGTAAAAGAAGTTGAAAAAGAATATCCTGATGTAAATATCGGTTCAGATGGTTTAACGATTCATACAACACTTGATCAAGATGCTCAAGATTACGCTGAAAAAATTATGGATGGCAATCTTATTAAGTATCCAAACGATCAATTCCAAGGATCATTCGTATTTATGGATACACAATCTGGAGAAGTTCGAGCAATTGGTGCTGGACGTAAAGAAAATAAGTCCACTTTCAAAGGTCATAATATGGCAACTGATTTAAAACGCCAAGTTGGTTCAACAATGAAACCAATTTTCGACTACGGTCCAGCGATTGAGAATCTTCAGTGGTCTACTTATCATCAATTAAATGACTCTGAATATACTTATTCTGATGGCACAAAGATAAAAAATGCTACAGGGAGTTTTAAAGGTGACGTTTCACTTCGTGAAGCATTGAAGAAGTCATTAAACATCCCGGCTTTAAAGACAGCTCAAACAGTTGGACTTAATAAATCAAAAGAGTTTGCTGAAGGTTTAGGCATGACATTTGAAAATGGAGTACATGAATCTACTGCAATTGGTAGTAACGATAGTTCTCCATTAGCAGTAGCAGGTGCATATGCAACCTTTGGTAATAGTGGTAACTATAATAAACCACACTTCGTAAAAGAAGTAACCTTCCCGGACGGGAAAAAGAAAAGCTTTAAACCGAAAGAACAACGCGCTATGCAAGACTATACAGCTTACATGGTAACTGACGTTCTTCGTGACGTAGTAAAACCTGGTTCTGGTGGTACAGGACCAACAGCATATGTTTCAGGTGTTGACGTAGCGGGTAAAACTGGAACGCAAAACTTTGATGCAAAAGATTTAAAGAAATACGGCATTCCAGCTGATGCAAACAGGGATAGCTGGTTCGCTGGATATACACCACAATATACGATGGCTGTATGGACCGGTTACGTAAAGAATGGTCCAGAAAACTACATTAGTGATCGTTATACTAAAATTGCACAGCAAATGTTCCAAGTAATGATGAGCAAATTCGCTACAGATAAATCACGCTTTGAACGTCCTTCTTCTGTTCAAGAAATAAACGGAGAGTTATACGTAAAAGGTGCGAAAAAAGATGCAATTAAACAAATTAAAGTAGATGCCCCTAGTGGTCTGAATGTCACTTTCGATGGCGCTAGCACAGTTACACTAAACTGGTCTGGACCAGCAGAAGTTGATGCATATGCAGCCAGCTATAAAGCAACTGACGGTTCAAGTGGTAGCCTATCAATAAGTGGTACGACAGCTACTCTTGGTGGTATTAAACCAGGTGTTACTTACAGCTTCTCTGTAGTAGCGAAAAAAGGCACTGGCACAAGCCCAGCAGTTGGTGCATCCTTCACTGCGCCTGGCGGAACTCCAGATGCGAAAAAAGCTGAAGAAGAGGCTAAGAAAAAGGCCGATGAAGAAGCTAAGAAAAAA